>CAZROJ010000082.1:0-19586 GCA_964601665.1 uncultured Pirellulaceae bacterium | reverse complement strand
GACTGGCCGTATCACGCACCAAGGCACGCGAGACATTGGTCTCGATGCCTTTGAGTTTGTCGTATACCGATTTGACGGTGACACCAACCACTTTTAAACAAGCGAAAACCACGATTATCGCATTTCAACCCAAACCACATATCCGGTGCATGCAGGTAAAATGCTACCTGTAAAAGGCTGGGGCGATGACTTGAACCTTCACAGGACATTAAGAAATTTCAGGTTCTTGAGCGAGTGTCAATCGAACCGGTGCGCAACCATTTAACGCGTAAGCGAGACGGCAGTGCCATTCTTTACTACCACCTTTGTGTTGCCCGCATCGGCTACTGGTATTCCAGCTCGTACCAAAGCGTTTTGTACGATCCGTTGAGTATCAGAACATTGCCGTCAGAAGCTTTCTCAACTGGCACTTCCTTCGTTCGCTTGCCGGTTCCATCGAGTGCATAAACTTTTGGCTTACGACCAGCCGGCAACCGAATTTCGATTTCAACTGGATTAATCAGAGTCGGCGCTCGCCCCCAATCCGAACCGACAGAAGTGCGATCTTTGTTCCAATTCATGCCGGTATTTTCCGCGCCGCTTGACGCCAACAGCAACACGGATTTACTCTGCTCAAGCGGAAGATTATCTTGAGACGTCATCACGATCGTTGCGTACCGATGAGCGGTCTTTCCGACATTGACTTTCATGGACTCCAGATCGTAAGCGCTACCATCGATCAGCCCCCAAACGCCGACCGTCTTGGCTGTTTTTAGCTGAATGAATGCTTTTTTTGGATTGGTCGCATCCCAGACTAACGATCCGTCAGCGGTTGCGTATCGGTCTGATCTTGGAATAGTGACTTCATCGGCCGTCTTGGCTTTGGTGTCGATACCCACCTGATGATCAAACGCGGATCGTCCGTCAAGCCGATCCGCAAACGTCCCGCTCTTGCGACTTTTCAGGGGAGCCAGATCACCGCGGAGAAAGATGTTACCAGCCACGGCCAGCGTTGCCTGCTTGACGGGATGTCCTTTGAAATCGAACCAACCTTCATAGTGACCGTCTGACCAGCGGCCTCCCCGTTCGGCATAGTTAAAGAACATGATGCCGTCCCAATCCTGAATTGCGCCGATGATGGCCCCCATCATGACGCCACCCGACCCGGTATCACTGGGCTCGCCCTGATTCCACTCACTCAAGGTGAACGGCATACCGTGGTATCGCCAACCGGTCCGCATCAACAACGAGTTCGCCGGCCACTGGCTTCGCCTGGGGTTGGATTCAATGGCTTCGCTTTCGACCCGCCAGTTCGTCTTGCTCCATTCGGCATCCCCAGGAAACGTTGGGTGATGCCAGTAGTTGTGCAGGTCAATGAAGTCGGCAGTCTCAGCAAGCAAACCTTCCGCATGATAGTTCTCTTGTGACGCGGTAATTGGAACGCGAACGCCAAGTTCATCCTTCAGATAGGATTTCAGCTCGAGAATCCAATTTTTTTCCGTGTCGACCATAAAGCTTTGCAGATCTTTATGAGAGGCCGTGGGCCAACCGGCTGAAGGCACTTGCATCGACGCGTTTTCGAAGTTTTGGCTCGAGCCAATGGGTTCCGTTTCAGCACCTTCCTGAAGGGACACGGCGGCAATTTCCAGCGGCGTTGCATCGGTACCAAAATTCAGCGAAAGGGAAGCCTCTGCGTTAATCGATTCAGAAGGAAAGACCACTCGTTTTATTTTCTGCCATTTTTCGTTGGCCGTGATCGTTTCAAACAACCCCAGCTCGCGCCATTCGCCTCCCGCGGTTGTCGATAGCTCGATCCCGAACGGCCGCGGTTTGTCCGATCGCACCCACAGCTTTACCGTGTAGGGTTGTCCAGACTTTACACTCAGGCTACCGCGTCGGAGCTGCATAAAGTGAGCTTGGTCCGTGCGATTGGATGGCTCAACCCTGACGGCAGAAACGTTCGCCTGCGGTCCGGCAGCACCGAACGTGTTCTTGGTCGTGACGCCTGTCAGGTTCAGCGACCAGCTTTCAAAATCGGTCGCCCACTTTGCCGCCGCAACCAGCTCCGCTCCCATCGGCTGTTGCTCGGCAAGCCACTTTTGCTTCATTGAATCAGTGCTTTTGTATTTTTTAGCAAGCCACTGGTTCCACTTTGCCTGGAACGAATCCTGATACTTTTTTGGCAACCGCTTAAGGATCTCCGTGCCTTTGCGTGAAAAGAAATTCTCATTCAGCATTTCCACCAGAGCGATTCCCGGGTCATCGACACGCCTGAGTTTACGATAGGGATTTTCATGAGCCAACAAGTTGCGGCAGTATTTCTTCAGCTCTTGCTGCACATCCGGGTCGTAGTACATCACCCATTTGTTCGAACCGGTCCACCAGTTCACGCCTTCGGTCAGGACCGGAAAACCTTCGGCTTCATTGAGCGTTCGCGAAACGTGCAGATTTAGATTGGCGTAAATTCCATTTTCGTGAAGCTGATTCAAAAAGTAATCCAACCGATCGATTTGATCCGGATCGAATTCGCGAGTTCCATCCTTTTTCATTCGCCAAATTCCTTCGGGAGCATTCTGCATGTCCATGTGATGAAATCGAACGATGTTGATCCCGAGTTTTCGAAAATGAGCGGCGATTTTTTCTGCTTCTTCATGGGTCGGAAAGTTGGCTCCGAAGCAGAGGTTGACGCCCCAAAACCGCTGACGCTTGCCATTGATCGCAAACTTCCCCTGAGAGACGCTGACAAAACCACCGGCTCCAGCTTTGGCCGGTAAGTTCGCTGAAAAACTAGTGACGGTTTGGCTGGCATCGTTTTCCGGGATTTGGAATGGGACCAGATCAACCTGAGCCAAAGACGGTTGGCAACCAAGGATTAAAACAGCGACGAGCAATATAAGTTGGGTGGTCGATTTCATTTCAATGGTCCAAAAAGGAAACGTCGGACATGGAGAGCGAAGCCTAATCCTAACCAGAACCTTCGGCGAATAGAAGCAAGAAACCCAAAGCGGGCATAGCCGTCGCCGCCCAAGATCGGCTCGGTGCCCGGACGGCGTCCGAGCGTCGGACATAGACGCCCGTCAGCGATTTGGCGAGCGGTGCGAGGACGGGTCCGTAACAGCGACGCAGCGACACCACGGAAGTTATTGTTCCTGCGTTTCTAAGAATAACAGGCTGCCGCGTCACGAATTCGACAGCCACGGTTGGCCGGAGCGTCGAGGCGGACGCAACCGAAACGCGCCCGCGGAAATCAACCAAGGCGGCTGAAGTAAAAAAGGCCGCTAATGAAACATTGGCATCTGCATCAATGCCAATCGATTAAGCAATAACATTATTCGTTATTTTTGAGCTGAATTGAATCATCGGCAACAGAAATGGATCAATCAAAAACAGGCGGAGGAAAAACGGCAGCGGCAGCATCCAGGCGCAGGCGCGAATCGACGCAGGCAACCTAAGGTTTGGCGTTTCAGCCGACGAACGATTCTTTCGCACACCCATCAAACAATCAGGCAACCAGTGTCAAACAACGCCGCCGACAAATAGACGGTCTTGAAAGGACTCACCTTTATCTGTCACTGCTTGATCGTTTTGTTATACTTTTTAAAAGTACTCGAACCAGACGAGGGAAGAAATGATGGTGAGCAAGTTACGACGAATTTATTTTGAGTGCGCGATTCTCGCAATTGCCGGATTTGCTTTGGCGGCTTGGCCTGCCAACTCATTGATCGCAGGGCATCAAAGCCAGTCTGAACCGGATTTCAAATTTGTGCCATCGACGGAAATGCGATTCGCCGAAGCCAACGTCGCAGAGGGTTGGCCAGAAAGCGTCGATCAACCACTCGCCGAAGCTAAAAAGAACGAAGCCGTTGAGCGTTTTTGGTTTCGATATGGAGACGCATCTTCGCGAGCCGTCATCATACAATTCGATCCAGAAGACCCGACGCAACTTTGGGTTGACACGAATCGAAACAAAAAGTTTTCAGCAGCTGAAAGCTTCACCCGCAAAGACGACGCCGGAGTTTGGTTCCTCGATTTGAAAGCCGAACACGGCGAGCGACAGCGGCAGACTTCATCGCAACAGATTCGAATTCGACGCGATGCGGAATCAAACAAGTTCCACATCGCGACCGCGGGCGTACGACGCGGCCAAGCTGACTTCAACGGTCAACCACGCGATGCTCTTATCGAAGACCGCAATGGCAACGGGCTGTGGTTCGATGCGGAAGACAGGCTGTTTGTTGACATCGACGGAAACGGAAAAATTAGCCGACTGCGCGAACGTTTGCCTTGTCACGGAATGCGAAAGATTCGAGGACAGCTGTACGCAATCGCGGGAAATGCCGACGGCGATTCAATCTCGCTTACGCCAGTCACCGGTTCGGGGAAATTGATCCCAATGATCCAATTGGCCGACCCTTCGGCGAAAATCAAATCGATCTCGGGGCAGCTCGGTTCGGCGACTGGAATTGGAATTCGAATTGATACCATCGACCAGCCAATCGAAGTTCCCGTGGGTGACTGGCATGTTGAAAATTTACAAATCGAAGCCGCCGACGAAAACGGGACCTTTCACTTTGTATTTGCCAAATCAGGCTCAAAGAAATTGGTTTCCATTGCCAACGGCGACGAAAAAGAGATCGAGCTGATCGGCGAAATGGAACTCTCGGCCAGCGTTAATGTGCAACGCGAAGACTCGAAAACTAACTTGACCATCATTCCAAGTTTGACCACGGCTTCGGGCTGCTATTTGGTGCAGTCCAAAACCGGCAAACGATCGGCAACCAGCGACAATCGCCTAAACGCGTACAGCCGCGATTGGCAGCGAGATTTGGAAGCCGGTTCGTCTGGATTTTCCTGAGGCAGTTTCTGCCCGATCCGGGTCCGGGTCCCAGCAGGAACGTCTGCATCGCAAGTCACTTCAACGCTTGTCTTCAACAGCGGTCCGTTGGCGGGCGTGCTATTAAAAGATGTCACGTTAGCCGACGGCCAGTAGCAAGACGCCCGTTTTGTTGCTTTGAATTTCAATATCTGAAACCAATTTATTCTGCCGGATGTTCGCATGACTTTGTTCAATCGATTCAGTGTCGTGTTTTTGATCTTCGCTCTTCACGCTCACGCGACCGCAGTTCTTTGTGCTCAGGAAGAGCGACTGACCGCGGCGCCCGATCAATATCGCATTTTCGGCACCGTCACCGATGCCAATGGCAACGCGATCTCGAATGCAACAGCGTCGCTGGTCATTACGCCCGGCACCTTCGATTTCATCGGAAAATTTCAACAGGAACCCGATGTCTCAAGTGCCAACACCGACAAAAGTGGCGGCTTCAACCTCCAAAGTCCGGGGTCTGATGCTCGCTGGAATGCGGTCAATAAACGAACTCAGATCCTGATCGTGATTCAAGCCAAGGGTTTCGCAACAGCCATCCAGAGCGTCGGTCGTGAACGATTGCTGGTTGATTTGCCTTTGAACGTTACGCTGCAGACTTGCCGCGACTACAAACTGAAAGTCGTCAGTGCCGACGGACAACCTGTCACTGACGCGATGGTTACGCCAGCCAACCTTGGCCACGCGTTGCCGCTTAAGAACAAGCTGTTCAAGCCGATGCCCACAGACGATGCCGGCCTGATCGAAGTTGAGGGCATCCAACAGGATTTGCTGACGGAAGTTAATGTTGTCAGCGAAGGTTACGGCACACATCAAGTTGCCGTTCGTTTTGACGGTGACATTCCAGTCGCCAAACTTCCACCAACGGGAACCGTTAAAGGAACCTACGAACTGCCCGCGGGTGTTGATATCGCGGAGCTTTCAGGAAAAGACGTTTTTGTTTGCTGCGGCAACATCTATGGACAACAAAAAGATCTCGATCGCGCGACTTCATGGCAGATTGTTTCGCTGAACGATCAAGGAAAGTTTGAGGCCAGCAATCTTTGCTACGGCAATGTTTCGTTTCGGCTGTTGGATGCCGAGGAAATTCCATATTGCTCAAGCTTGCAAGACGTCTATCAACCGGCAACGCTTTCGGCGACGAAGCCGTTACTGTCCCTTTCACGAAAGCTCTACAAGGCCAAGGAAATTCAGCTTCGATTCGTGGACGGCGACGGCAAACTGATCGAGCGAGTCTTTAACGACAACGGTATTCAAGGCGGTGCAGCATCGAATCGTGATGGCATTATCACGATCAGAATTCCAGAAGGCGAAAAACCATCAGGCCAGCTTTTTCCTTACGATGCGACGGGGCGATTTCAAGTCACCGACCCGTTTGGAATTATGCTTGATCGAATGAAATCGAAAAATTCGGAATACGAGCCAATCGAACTGGTGCGATCGCGATCACTCGCGGGGCGAGTCGTCGATGAAACGGGGCAAGTGGTTGCCGGTGCCAAGATTGCCTACACGCTCAAGAGTGAGCGTTTTACTTTGACCAAAAACGTCTTGGCAAATCAGTCCGGCGATTTTCGGATCGATGGGCTGGCCCCCAACACGATGGTCAAAATCACGGCCAGCAAAGGGAACTCTCAAACGCCGATGGAGGCCGCCATTTCCGTGATGGCTGGATCGCCGGAATTGATCCACATTGCGATCGCCCCCCAACCCGTCGCGTCAATCGCCGGTCGGATCTTGGCTCAGGATGGCACGCCCATCCCCGATGCGAAAGTGCAGCTGAATAAGGCTGTCGTCAGTGAAGTAGAAGCATTTGGCGGTGAGCGACTGGCGGCGGTTGAATTACTGCCGAATTTTGATGGCGCTCGGACTGACGAAGATGGGAAGTTCAACTATCCAAAGACCACCCAGTTCAAAGAACGAATTCAAGTCGCCGTTTCAGCGCCCGGTTTTCGCGAACTTCTTTTTCCCTTCATCGATGGATCCAAAAAATCGGTCGACGCCGGCAATATCGATCTGGGCGAATTTCGTTTGTTTAAATTGCCCGCAGTTAAAAGCTCAAAAATCACGGTCGTGGATGAAGCTTCCGGGCAACCGATTGCCGGCGTTCAAGTTGTCTTCGTTAGCATCGACAGCGGCAAGCGAGTCGCAACGACCGACGAAAACGGACGGGCCGATGTTTCGCTGTTGGACACAGGTCAACTGGTGGCGGCAAAAGCGGACGGATACGAACTGTCGCTAACTTTCATCGACCGCGTTTCCGGAACGACGAATGTTTCGCTGACCCAACAAACCACTCCGAAGAAAACGTTGTCGTGGCTGGACAAACCGTGGGAAGATTATCACTCGATCGCCAAATCACTTCTGAGCGAGATCGAAGTTCCGGCTCCGAAAGAATCGACCTACTATCGCCAGAGCCAGTTCTTTGCGGCTCAGCTGAACACCGATTTCCCGGCCTTTAAAAAAGCCATGCAGCTGCCCGACGGCTACGAACATCAACAGACCTTGCTGATGCTCAATGCCGGGCCTGTGTTTCTGAATTCGCCGCAGGAAGCTGTTTCGATGTTGATGGCGACACAATTGGCTCCTATGCAAAAATGTGCGCTGCTGGGGCAATTTGCTTTGCTTGCCACTGATGAAGATTTGAAAGAAGAACTGTACGGAGAAGCGATCGTCCAACTGGACGCTTGTTCGGGAAACAAGAAACAATTCGCTGTCGGGCAACTCGTCTCCAACTTGGTCATCGATGGACAAATTGAAACGGCAAAAGAGTTAATCGCCGAAGCGTGGGAATCGGCGACGGTGCTCAAGGAACAGTTGAAATCCAAAGAGCCCAAAACCCGAATTGGGGAATCACGCATCTTCACGCCGGTCTTGGCGTTGATTGATCCAGACGCTTCCATCGTACTGACGCGTTTGACCGGAGACGAACAAGAAATCCCGGGTTTGATCACTCAGTGTTTGTCTTTTGCCTCAATTGCGGGCGATCACGATATCGATGCGATCTGCAAAAAGCACGGCGTCACCTTCAACGCAAATGGATTGTCACGACAAATTGAGGGCACGAGCCTGTCCGTCGGCGACTACGAAGTCACCGCGAATTGGATCCGAGCGAATCTCGATTCGATGCCTGACAGTGTCAACAAAGTTGCCGCGATCATGTTCGCAGCGCGTCAAATGCCACCCGGCCAACAACGGGCGGACCTGATCAAGCTGGCCGCTAAGGCTCGGCAAGCCTGCGAGGTTTCGTACTACTGGAACGACCCGGCCAAGGAGATTTTGGAGGAGCTTCCCAAATTTGAATCGCTGACGATCGAAGAGTTTGACGAACTGTTGTTTGCCACGATCCTTCACGCACCGGACAAAACCACCACGATGCAGCTCAACGGTGTTTATGCGGGCCTGATCAAAATGGTTGCTGTCCGTGATCCGGCAATCGCGATTAAGTTGCTCGAACCAGCGTTCGAAAACGGTGCTTGGCTTTACGGTGATCCGACGTGGTCGGCGTTCGACGGAAACGAATTGATTAAAGCCTACGTTTGGGCCAATCCGAAAGCGGCGGCTGAAAAGGCTCGTTCATTGACCGAAAGGTTCGCCAACGATAATTCGGTACGAAAGCTGCAATTATTAACCAGCGTCATCACCGAACTGAATGACATCTCAATTCGCAAAGGGATGCTGGGTAGGCCTGAAAAGTGAAAATAATTTTTCCGATGGCGCTTTTTCGCTTGCAATCGCAACGCTCGATAGTGTATAAAAGTCCACGCGAAAGATGATTGTCGAGCGTTTTTTGTTGTTTCGCCGGTTTTTCGCTGGTTGCGGCAGTTTGTTCCTATAATAAGTTCTCTTGGTTAGCCTGGCAGTTTGCGGCTACACCTGCAGGACCTGAATCGCCAACGCGGTGGGCAGCCGAATAAATTTTCGAAAGAAATATCGACCGGTGGACCAGAGGTGTCACGTGCCTTGCCAATATTGTTTGTACCAGACAAGGGATACAAACACTTAAGGAATAAAAAAGGCTAAAGGAATAAATAATGGCAACTGCAAATGTAAGTGCGAACGCAACCGCAACCGCTTCTCGCAATGGTGTGGCTCAACCCAAAACTTCACAGAAAAAAGAGAAATCCGTTATGGCCAAAACAAAATCCACCGGCAAATCCAAGCGTCCAAGTGCAGTCGCTAAAAAGAAAGCCGACGTTGCACCGGTCGACAAAATGTTGTCCGAAAACGAAAACCTGAAAACAGCCGTTCAGCAGATCGAAGCTCAGTTTGGCAGCGGCTCGATCATGGCTTTGGGCAACGATTCGAATCAATCGATTCGTGGGATTTCGACAGGCAGCCTTTCGCTGGACATGGCTTTGGGCGGGTCGGGTCTGCCAGCCGGGCGGATCATCGAAATCTACGGACCTGAATCCAGCGGTAAAACAACGCTGGCGTTACACACGATTGCCGAAGCCCAAAAAACGGGCGGCATCGCGGCTATCGTCGACGCTGAACATGCTTTCGATCCGACTTGGGCCAAGAAGCTGGGCGTGTCGCTGGACACACTGTTGGTGTCGCAACCCAGTAGCGGTGAAGAGGCGATGCAGATCGTCGAAATGCTGGTCAAGTCGAACTCGGTCGATGTGATCGTGGTCGATTCGGTCGCCGCTTTGGTCCCCAAGAAAGAACTCGAAGGCGAAATTGGCGATTCACACGTCGGCCTGCAAGCTCGATTGATGAGCCAATCGATGCGGAAGCTGACCGGTGCGATCGCTCGTAGTAAAACCTGCACGATTTTCATCAACCAGATTCGCGAAAAGATTGGCGTGATGTTTGGTAGCCCGGAAACAACACCGGGTGGTCGAGCGTTAAAGTTTTACTGTTCGGTGCGTATCGATGTTCGTCGCATTGGAGCCCTCAAAGATGCGGATGTTCAAGTTGGTCAGCGAGTGAAAGCCAAGATCGTCAAGAACAAAGTCGCGCCGCCTTTCCGCATCGCTGAATTCGACATGATGCACACCAATGGCATCAGCTACGAAGGCGACGTTTTGGACCTTGGTAAGGCCCATAAAATTGTCCAGCAATCGGGATCATGGTTTAAGTACAACTCGACTCACTTGGGGCAGGGCAAAGAAAAGGCCCGAAACTTCCTGATCGAAAACCCAGACATCTGCGAAGAAATTCGTCAAAAAGTTCTGGCGGCCGGCGGCTATGTCGAGGACATCGGAGAAGTGCTGCAGGACATCGAAAAGGAAGCTACCGAGCACAAGGCCAAAGAAGAAAAATCGTAATTTGCTTCCGGCTTCCGGTGTTTCCAAACCGATCAACTGGCAGCCACGGCTTGATTTCGGCTGCTGACTGCCAGCTAAAACTTAGTGCTTGTCCCCAAACCCCAAATGCCCGCGGCAAACGCCGTCGACTCAACAGTTGTGGAATAAGTACTTAGACACAATTTGAATCTTTTAAAAACACCGACGGTCTGGGCTCGTCGGTGTTTTTTTGTTTCCAACGATAACTGAGTTGAATCACTTCGAGCTTATCCCAAAACTCAAATTGTTTACGGTTAGAGCCACCGGCTTACTATTGGAGGGACAAGCACTTAGTGCTTATCCCACTACCTCACGACCAAACGGAAAATGCGTCGCTCGAGCAGGGTAGGGAACTCAAAAAATCGTCGACCGGAAAAAGAGCCAACAGCAAGCTGGCGACATCAAAGCGCTGGTCCGTCATCTAATTTGTTTTGACCGTCGTTCTGGAAAAATTCGTTGGCAAAAGTCAATTGACAGCTCGACCATCTTCGGCCAAATTGCCTCAGAAGAAGCACGCGTAACCCAACTTCAGGTCTGTGACAAAAACAGGTCGGCGATATAATTTGGCTTGCTTAAAATTTGGACCGAGACGATATGAAAACCGACGAACTACGCGAAAAATATCTCGACTTTTTCAAAACCAAAGGCCACACCGTTTGCCCCAGCGACGTGATGGTACCCAAGTGGGATAAAACGGTTCTGTTCACGCCCGCTGGCATGAATCAGTTCAAGGATCACTTCCTTGGCAAAGTCCAGTTGGATTTCACCAAGGCCACCACGGCCCAAAAGTGTCTTCGCACGGGCGATATCGAGAACGTTGGACGCACCGCGTACCACCATACGTTTTTCGAAATGCTCGGCAACTTCAGCTTTGGCGATTACTTTAAACGCGAAGCCATTCACTGGGCGTGGGAATTTTTGACCGACCCAAAATGGCTGGCCATCGAAAAGGAGCGACTCTCGGTCACCGTTTACTTGGATGATGACGAAGCCTTCAGCATCTGGCATCAGGAAATTGGTCTACCAGAAAAACGAATCGAACGCCTGGGCGAAGACGACAACTTCTGGCCAGCGGGGGCGCCGACCAGCGGACCCGACGGCGTTTGCGGCCCTTGTAGCGAGATCTTTTTTCAACCCGACGATGGTCCCGAGTGCGAAATCTGGAATTTGGTTTTTACTCAGTTCAATCGCGACGGTGACCCTCCCAATAACTTGCACCCGCTGCCGATGCAAAACATCGATACTGGCATGGGCCTGGAACGTACGGCGGCGGTACTGCAAGGCGTGTCGACCAACTACCACATCGACACGCTGATGCCGATCGTCCAAGCAGCGGCGGAAGTTTGCGGTGTCAAATACGATGCCGATTCGGACAATGGCCGTCGACTGCGACGTATCACGGACCACGTTCGCGCGGTCTCCATGGCAATCCACGAAAACGTCTACCCGGGTTCGCAAAAAGAAGAATCGGTTGTGCGATTGCTACTTCGGCGAGCGGTCCTGCAGGGATACGAGATGGGCTTGCGAGATCCATTTTTGTACCAGTTGGTACCCTCCGTTGTTGAACAACTTAAACGTCCCTATCCCGAATTAACGGAATCGGTAGATCGAGTCAGCGACGTGATCAAGTCCCAGGAGAGCGACTTTTACAACTTGATCGATCGCTCCATTCCTTTGATTCAAGGCATTGCCCAGAAGGCACTGGATGCCGGTCATCAAAAGATCGACGCCGACGAAGTTGCCAAAGCCTATCAGACGCATGGCGTGCCGGGCACTATTTCTGAATCGGTGGCCGAACAAAATGGGCTTGGTTTTGACTGGGACGATTTTGACGCGGCGATGCAGCGGCATGGCGTCGATTCTAGCGGTGACGAAAAAGGCGTAATGGGCGACGCGGGGCCCGTCGACGAACTCAAACGCGAACTCAAGTCGACAGAATTCCTTGGTTACCATTCGACCGAGGACACCGCAACAGTCAAAGGACTCGTCGAACAGCTCACGGTCGAGCAGGCTGATGACGATGGAAAATCAAAAACGGTCGTCGAGCTCCATCGCAAAGATGCGATTGCCAATTCCGCCGAACCACAAATGCTGTTTTTGGACAAAACACCTTTTTACGCCGAATCCGGCGGGCAGGTCGGCGACACCGGTATCATCACTGGCCCGCATGGCAAATTTAAAGTGACGGACACTCAAAAAGACGGCGACGTTTTTATCCACCACGGTAACATGGTCAAAGGCGAAATTAAATCCGGCGATACGGTCACGGCTCAAGTCGAACCCGAACGGCGGGATGGCATTTGCCGCGCTCACACGGCGACCCATATTTTGCACCACGTACTTCAACAAAACGTTGGCTCGCACGCTCAGCAACGCGGATCCAAAGTGTCCGACGACGATTTACGTTTTGACTTTGCCAACATGGACCCGATCGATCAAGCGGTACTAAATAAGATTGAAAAACAGACGATTGAAAAAATCAATTCTGGTGCCAAGGTAGCCGCGAAAATTTTGCCGTTGGACGACGCCAAACAACAAGGTGCGATGATGCTGTTTGGTGAAAAGTACCCGGATCCGGTGCGAATGGTTTCGATTGGCGACTTTAGCAAAGAGCTCTGCGGTGGCATTCACGTCGAAAAATCCAGTGACATTGTTGCTTTTGAAATTACGGCCGAAGAAAACGTCGGTTCGGGCACGCGTCGCATCCAAGCCGTTACGGGCACCAGAGCCAAGCTGCAGATCGAAAAAAATCGGCAAGACGTGGCCGCCATTTGCACGGTGCTCAACACCGGCCTGGAAAATGTTCTAGCGGCGGTCAACACACTGAACGAACAAGTCAAAAGTTTAAAAAAGCAGGTCAATGCGGGCAGGAAACTTCGTGACGAATCGGATACCGTCCCCACTGGCGGTGATTCAGAGGATGTTTTTTCGGCGGACTACCTGGAGGTCCGCAACGCTTTACGAATCGTGGCCCAATCGCTGAACACTGCGCCCAGTGATGCAGCCGGCCGAGTCAATCAATTGCTGGCCGATGCCCAAGATCTTCGAGCTCGACTAGATTCTCTGGCGGCAGCTGGCGACATTAGCGCGGACGATTTAATTTCGCAGGCGAAAATGGTCGGTGACATTTCTTTGATCGCAGTCGAATTGCCCGGAGCTAACACGGGCCTGATGCGGCAACTGTTTGATCAAATTCGAAAAAAACAAAACCCGGTCGCGATTTTGTTTGCCTCGAAAATGTCGGCTGACAAGGTCATGCTGGCCACCGCTTTCAGCCGTGACTTGGTCGACAAAGGCTATCACGCGGGCAACTGGATTAAGACAATCGCTCCGGTCGTTGGCGGACGCGGTGGCGGCAAACCCGATATGGCTCAGGCAGGCGGCAGCGAGCCCGGGAAGATTGCCGAGGCGATCGAGGCGGCCGAAAAGTCGCTGCAGGACATGGTTTAAGCGGTTTGGGTGAACGATTCCCCCTTTTTGCCGTAATGACGTAAATAAATGGGGATTTCCTGCGAACACAAAGCCGTGGTCTTGGGTTAAAAGTGGCCCTGATCGACAGACGGCTTGCCGAAATCCTCAATTTGATTTGACCTAGAAAACCTCAAACTCAAAGCTGGGTCGCGATTATTTTTCGGTCGCACCGGCCAGTTGTCATTTGAGCCGGTAGATTTTATCGCTTTGATCACTTAAAAAAGATTCAATGTCGAGCCAAAAATCGATTTACAAACAGCCGCTTTTATGGCCGTCGCTAACACACTGAACACTTAAATTCAAATTACTAAATTGTTGCTGGAGCATACACATGCAAAAAATGGGAATAAGCTTACTGGCGATGGCCGCCGTTGCCTTAATGTCGCTACCGACGTCGGCTCAATCGGACACCTCGACTGCCAAAGCCGATATCGTCTTTGAGATGCAACCTGCCAAATTGGTTGGTTCCGAATTAGGCAAAAAGTTTGGTTGGAAGCAGATGCTCGACCAACAGGGTGCCGCGATGGCAGCCCAAGGCGATCCTGATTTTGGCAAAGTGGTCAAGGTGTTTGCTGGAATTCAGTCACCGGACAACATGGAAGACATCCAAAAGCTTCAGATGGGGCAGGGCGATATTCAATTTTTCGTTCAGGTGGAATTTGCAGATGCCGAATCCGCGACCACCATGCTTAAAAAGCCGATGGAAGACAACGGCGGCGTTATCGAAAAGAACGGCAAAAAGTATTACAAGGCCCCCGAAGGTCAAGGCGTGCCGAACAACACCGTTGCCTACCAAGTTGACGAAAAAACGATCGCCATGGCCAGTGACGGGTTTGCCTATAACAGCAGTATGGCTATTTCCGCGGGCGCATTGAAGTCGTGGAAGGCCATGCCTGAAGAAGCCATTCGTTTGACGATCGACGGTGTTCAAGCACGCGACTTTATGAAAAGCCTTGCAGAAGAAGGTAAAAAGAACGCCCCCACGCCAATGGTCAACGCCTTCTTTGACCTGCTACCCGGTATGGACTCAATCAGTCTTTCGATCGATCTTTCGAGCAAGAACTTGCTGACAATGAACGCGGTTGGTGCCGACCAAGAAAAGGGCAGCGACATGGGCGATGCTTTGCAGGGTCTGCTAACCCTAGGCATCGGCCCGGCAAAACAGCAGCTTGGTGCACTTAAGCAGCAAGATGCCGAATCCGCTGCTGTTTTGATGAACCTGCTCGACGGCATCAATGTGAAAAAAGATGACCGCTCAGTCGTTCTTAGTATTCCTCGCCCTGAAGGATTCGAGGACACCGTGGAGCGAATGTTCCGAACCTTTGCCCCGATGTTGCGGATGCTAATGCCCGGCATGGGCGGAGGCGCCGGTGCTCCAGGCATGCGACCTGCCGGACCACCACGAGGCTTCTAAAGATTTGACGTCCAACTGACGCCAAACTGACGTCTAACAGAGGCCACAGAAGGCCACCTTTCGCAGTTGCAAAGGTGGCCTTTTTTCGTGCCAAGGCGAATGGTAGAGCTGCCGCCAACGACTTAAAATATGGGCTGACAGCCGAGTCGCCTTTTTGCAGATTATTAGAAGTGCGACAGCCAAGTTGTTCTGGCCACAATCATATCCCTCGCCAATCGCAAGCTTGTCGCTTCGACCTCGACAGCCCAAAAAACTTTTATGCTCGACAATGTCGTTTGGCTTTTGACCGGTTGCATGCTGTTGCTCGCAGCCATGCAGACGTTGTATGTGATTTGGTATTACCGAATTACCGCCGGTTCCAAAAAATCTCGGCTCAGCTCGCCGACCACGACTCCGCCTGTCGCGGTCGTTCTATGCTTGCGCGGCAACGATCCCGCCCTCGAACAATGCCTTGAGGGTTTACTCTCGCAAGACTATCCAGATTTCCAATTGCACCTTGTCGTCGATCACGACGCCGACCCCGTCGTATCAATCGCCAAAAGGATTCTCGCCAACGCCACAACCGTTTCTTCGGTCCACTGGCACACGGTAACCGACAAATCAAAAACCCGAAGCTTGAAGTGTTCAGCTTTGATGACCGCCGTAATGTCGTTAGATTCAAAAATCGAAATCGTCGCTTTCGTCGACGCCGATGCCAGCGTCCAACCTAACTGGTTGACCAAACTCGTGACGCCTCTGTCGGAAAAAACCATCGGTGCGACAACTGGCAACCGTTGGTTCGAGCCGATCGATAATGAACTTGGATCCCGGTTGAGAGCGTTGTGGAATGCCGCGGCGCTGCCTCAGATGACCATTTATCAAATTGCCTGGGGAGGTTCATTGGCTATCAAAACAGAAACCATCCAGCAATGTGATTTGCTGGATCGCTGGAGCACCGCCTTTTGTGAAGACACGCTGTTGTCAGATGCACTTCGTCCTCATGGCTTGCGCGTCCATCGAATTCCAGACTTGATTTTGGTCAACCAAGAATCGGCCTCGTTGAAATCAGCGACGGGCTGGATCGGCCGGCAGTTGCTGACCGTCCGACTTTATCATCGAGCATGGCCGGCGATATTGCTTCATGCAATCTTTGGAGGCATTTGTTTTTTTGCTCCACTGGTACTGATTTTGGTCGCTCCCATTGAGGGCTTCGAACTAGCAGGTTGGAGTGCTGCAATCTGGACCTTGCAATTGGCATTCAACGTTGGACTGTTAAAAATAATCTCCAACACAAACCGATTAGCAATCACGTGGAAACCACCCTTGGTCGCCAAACCAACTGACTTACCTAGCGAGATCATCGGCACGGTAATTTTGCAATCGCTATATCCTTTTTTGGCACTAGGGGCCGCCACCCGGCAACTGGTCAAGTGGCGTGGAATCTCTTACCGCATCGGTCGCAAACGACGCATCGAGATGGTTCAATACAAACCATTTCCAACCGAAACCGGCGGACGACGTGGACGCTCGATCGATTAGGCGCGACAGTTATTTTCGATCCTTCACCGATGCCTGCGAATTCAATCAACAAAGCCGCTGGGCCCGGGCCGCCAGCCAGCTCAACACGGCCTGTATCGTCAGTACAATCAGACAGATCAGGTGATCCACAAATGGCATGATTCCGCCGGCACCGTACAGTGCCAAAAAGAAAACGGGTTGCCCCAGCATCTTCAATACCAGCAACGCTCGAATGGTGTTTACAAACGCCATCAACCAAACCGCCCAAGCCCTCGCCCGGACGACCTTCCAACCTAACCACAGATAAATCGGTGTGCGTATCGCTGCCAACTGCAACACGTCCCAGCGCATCGCCCACAGATCGCCGTCCGTAATAACCATGTAAAATGGAGCCACACTAGCGACGACCAACATCCAGCTGCATAAAATTAACGACGACCAAATTTGAAACCAACCGGCAATTTCAATCCGCGACGGACGACTGCTCCAATAAGAAAATCGATCTCGCCACGTTGCAGACTTAATTTTTGGCGCCAGATCATCAGCACAACTTCGCAAATCACTGGCGAGTTCGGCTACCGTGGAGTACCTAGCGAGCGGATTTTTTTCCAAGCACTTTGAGCAAATTAGCTGAAGACTTCTTGGTAAATCCTTGCGAACACACCGCAGTTTTATGGGCTTATGCGTGCAGATATTGTTCAGCAGGTCAAAATAAGTTTCACCCCGGATCGGCAACTGCCTGGTCAGCAACTCGAAGAGCATAACCCCCAGCGAATAGACGTCCTCGGCCCCGTTCGGCCCCGCGTCTTGCCGTCGATCCATTTGCTCGGGGGCCATATACATTGGCGTTCCCACCAACAGGCTCGAACGCGTATTCGTCAGCGTCGGGTCCGCCCGTTTGGCCAAGCCGAAGTCCGTGACCTTAGGTTCGAAATCCTCAAGGCCCTCCGTTGCCGCGTCAGATTGAGAGTTTGAAACCAACATCACGTTAGCGGGTTTCAAGTCACGGTGAACCACGCCGTGTTGATGAGCGTATTGGACTGCGTCGGCAACTTTCGCAATTAGCCGGACACTCTCGCGCCAGGGCGGCGGTTCGGGGCAAAGCTCAAGCCACTCGGCTAGATTTGGGCCATCGCAGTAGGCCGCGGCAATAAACGGAACCGGACCAGACAAATCAACTTCGTAAACCTTAACAATATTGGGGTGGTCGAGCGTCAAAACGGTGGCGGCCTCGGCAGCAAAGCGTTTACTTTTTTCCGAGTCAAGCAACACTTCGGGACGAGGTACCTTGAACGCAACCTGACGACCGGATCGATGGTCGCTGGCCAAATAAACAATACCGAATGCACCCCGCCCTAGGACTCCCTGAATTTGAAAATGCGAAATCTTTTGCTGGCCAGTTGGCAGCGTCAGTGGGGCAAATTTATTCGCCGACGGCCACAGCCCCTCCAGTCGACGCTCGAGTTCGCAAAACTCTGATAGACGATCCTCTGGCGATGCTTCTTTGTCACCCGTCATGCCGATGTTTCCAGCGTGCGGCGAAGTTGTCGAGCGGCCTTCAACCAAATTTTTCGGACTTCCGTTTCCGAAATCTTTAAATGCAACGCGATCTGCTGATTGCTATGACCGCGCCGATATTTGGCCTCAATAAAGTAACGCTGCTGACTTGGCAGTCGAGCCACTGCCATTGCCAATTGATCGTCGACCTCGTCGCGTTGAACGTGCCAACTGGGAGTTTCCAAATGCGAATGATGCGGAAACGAAACGAAACCTTCTATCGGCTGCTCGCGATCCACATTGCGGGATTGAGTCTGAGTATAGCGCCGCGCTTCATCCATCAAATTGTGGATCACGATTTGCTTAATCCACTTTCGGAACTCGCCCTTTGACGAACCTGCAAAATCACCGATCCCCAACTGTGCATCAATCAAACTACTTTGCACGATATCCGAAGCAGCAAATTTGGCTTGCACACGCACACCCAATTCGCTGCCGGCAACCAGCAATAGGTAGCTTCGCACCTCGTTCAAAATTTTCCCCAACGCCTCATCGCATCCGGCACGCGCGTCATTAATCAGCGTCGGCCAGTGCGTCGACTCTTCGACAACTTGAATCAAAAGAGAACTCCGGTTGCAACATGGAAGTGGTTGAAACGAGCGTTCGGCATGCGAAAAACAAACCGCCTGAGGTGGCATTTCCGGACGACAAACTTCTCTAGAATTTTCCAGTTAAGCACACCCGGCGCTCACTTGCAAGCAAATCTAAAGAAAGTAGGTGGGCCCTTCAAGAGTTGGCCTTTCGAAAACTTGACGACCGCCAACGTGCCTACACTGCCAAAACTGCCTTGGTTCGACGTTAGCTCAAGCGTCCTACCAACTGGGGGTTGAGCCAACCGAAAGAAAATTTCACGCCGAAAAAAACCGCAGCAAAATTGGCCATAGACGTCGCTCAAATGATTTTTTTTGAATTTTTCTCACTTTTAGTGTCCGCTTGCCCCCCCAAAATTCGCCTCTAGAAAAAGACAGCGCCCCGTCGCTTTCGCATTTCAAAATGTGATCCACCCGCGATGCAAGACTCCGTCGAGCATCGCAAAACTGAGTCGAGCATCGCAAATCTGATTCGCTACAACTCCCCAAAAGGGGAGTATCAAACCGCCCAAAGAAAGGCAGTGAACTGAATCTATGCATTCCAACAAAAGATCGGTAACTCCGGACGCAGCAAAATTGACACAGCTTCGCCATCGACTGGGATGGACCCAAGAAGAGGTCGCCAGCAAATCCGGCTATAGCGTTCGTCTCATTCGAAAAATTGAAAAACAAAAAAACGTACGCCCCCAAACCCTACGCGATGTCGTCCAATGCTACAGCAAGGCGTTACAGGATCACTCGCTCGAAACTGCTCAATTTATTCATCCGACTGCGAACACCTATCACCAAATTGCCCCCCAAGTAATGCAACCTGTTGGTGGAAATTGTCCGTTCGAATCAAGAATTCGGGACTACTACGACACGATCTTTAACCAGCGTCAACCCGAACGCGTCTCTGAATTTGCAGC
>CAZROJ010000081.1:13619-19688 GCA_964601665.1 uncultured Pirellulaceae bacterium | reverse complement strand
TTACGCGTCACGGCTCATTGGTTGGGCCCGGCCGCTTACGCGTCGCGGCTCATTGTTGGGCCCGGCCGCTTACGCGTCACGGCTCATTGGTTGGGCCCGGCCGCTTACGCGTCACGGCTCATTGGTTGGGCCCGGCCGCTTACGCGTCGCGGCTCATTGGGGGTTGGGCTAGAATTCGCCGTGTAGCCACCAGCGGTTCTGGCGGAGGTCGCGGTAGATCCAAAACTGCTGTCCGGTCTGAACGGCGATCCGCCAATAGTCGCGGCGAACCGTTGGCCCTCGCCACCAACCCGTCTCGATTCGCTCGGGGCCCCAAGTTTGTTGGACCTGATAACTGTTTTTTCCGATCGTGATCGCGGCAGGTGGAGGATGGAGATCACGCAGTGATGGCGGATCTTTTTGAGGTGGAGTCTGCGCGAGGCAAAGTTTTGTTTCGACCGCGATGGGCGGGTGGCACAATCGAATCGGACGCGCCAAGCGGTGGGAACCAGTTTTGAGCTGAATCGTTTTTCGGTGGTGCTGCCGTCGGGCGTCAACCAGCGGTTTCAGGCGATAGGAATACTCGGGCTGAGCTCCGGATTGCAATGTCGGATAGACAACGTTTTCAGTGCCAAGGCGGCTGGCCAAACGATTAATCAGGTGCGACAACGACTGTTTGTTCAGGCGAGGGCTTTCATCGAACAGGTCCCGTTGTTGCTGGACCAATAAAACATGCGACGTAATCGTGACGCAAATCTCGTTGACTTCGAAACGTACCAGCTTGCGTTTTTTTCCTTGCCGCATTGGCGATTGGAATATCGTCTCCAGTTGCATTTCCACCAACGGCATGATCTCGTCAAGGGATGTGCTGGGCTGAAAAAGGCTGACCGAAAATTCGATCGGAGCCGTGTTGCACTGCAGGCGTATTTTCCACTGAAGTGCTCCTTGTTGCTGCGAGCGAAGTTGACGGCAAAGCTGTTGAATCAACCGGCTAATGATGACCTCGATCGTTTCGCGATGTCGTGTTGGATATTCGAGCAACTGTTCGGCGGAAAATTTGGCAGGCGGCCGGAGAGCAATGACGGGTTCGGGCGTGTTGCCCAGCAATTGGTCCAGCCGCAGATGGATCGCGTTCCCAAATCGCATCGCAAGATCGTTGCGCGATAGTTGCAGCAGTTGGCTTAGTTGCTGAATGCCCAGTTGGTGCAGCGTGTCGACGACCGTATCGTCCAAGCGCAACGCGGCGACGGGAAGTTGCTGCAGCGGTTGCGGGTCGCCGGCGGGCAGAATCAAGGGTTGCTGGTGCTGGCGAAAATATGGGTCCGCTAAAAAATGAGCGGCTGCCCAGGCGGCTCCAACGGTATTCGCGACTGCGGCTCGGGCGAGATAACCAAGAGCGTCAAGTTTCTTTAATAGCAGGCGAGCGAGTTGGGCTTCGTCGCCGAAAAGATGAGCCAAACCCGTGATGTCCAGCAGCACAGCACTGGGACGTTGGCCGAGTTTGAAGTCTTGCGGGTCGATCGTTTCCAAGCCCACGATGGGGCTGAAGCTTTCGAGCGATTGGCAGAGTTGTTCGATGGCTTGTATGTCTTGGGTGAGGTCATGTTCGAGTAAAAAGAAATCTTTGTCGCTTCCGCGTCGCAGCAGAGATTTCGCTTCCGACAGCGGCATGCCTGGGCAGATGCCCGATCGTCGCGCCAAGGGGCTGGCCGCGCTCACCAGTTGGCCTCGCCGGCTATCGCGCCGGAAAAGTACGACTTGTTGGCAGCGGAGTTTGGGTTGCTGGGTAACCAATCGTTGAATGGGCCAGTTGGGAAACCAAACGCAAAGGATCCGCGAAGCGCTGAGTGGTCGCTGCGGTGAATCATTGAAAGGAGCCGATTGGCCGAGTGTTATTGAGGGGCCGTTGGTCGGTGTCGAAGGGCGGGAGTCGGGCGACAGCATTAATTTACTTCTCCCGTGAGAGCGTTGATGGAGACCGTGATTGACTGGCCCGTTTGTGTGCTGCGGCAGCGTGTCAGCTGAAGGCGCACGCGATGTTGGCGAGTGTTTTCAGGTGGGCGCGGGTTGCTTGGTTTTTTTGGTTGTATTGTTGTCGGTTGTATTTTTTTTGGTTGTTCTTGGTTGGCGAGTGATGTGGCCGTCGATCCTGTCACCAGCCATTGCACTTCCGCCCAGCTGGGTTGTTGGGCTGCTTGTGTTGATTGGATGAACAGGCCGAGGCAGCCGCTGCTTTCAGCCGAAAGTTGGAATCGGCGAAACCATCTTTCGTCGATAGAACCGATGGGGCCCCAGACGGCTCCAACAGCGCTGCAGCGGAGGGCTTGATCGATGGCCCAGAATAAATCGTTTTTGGCTGGGACAGATTGACTGGAACTGGGGGCGCGGGAGCGTGATGTTTTGGGGGACCGTAACACGATCAGGTTGCCCATGTTAAAACCCAAAGCAGCAACGGCGGGCGGGTAAAACTGATGGTCAGGGTCAAGCACCACTAACGCGCCGCCATTGCGGCAGGCTTCGATGGCGGTTCGCAAAGACAAATAGTCCGCGCCATAGCCGCCGGGGGTCAGCCATTGGACGAGCGTGCCCGGCGAGTACCCTTGTTCGGGGAGCAAACGGTCGATTGCCAAACAACCGCTGGAGATCGTTTCTCCCGAGCCGACTCGTTTGGCCGTTTCGACGCGTCGAATGCGGTCCTGCAGCGCGCGAACGAGCTGATCTTGAACGGCGGGTTGTGGAGTGGTTGGTGGGGCGGGAAATGAAGTTTTAGGTTGGTGAGTAAGCATCGTTTAGCATCCCAGCTGTTGAAACTCTCGCAATGTCATTGGATCTTGAAGGAATCTTCGGACACGTCTGGTCATGCTATCGACAATGTGCCCAAGAAAAATCAACAAAGGTTAAGTTTGTACACATGTACAAAATAGCAGGCGTTTGATCGAAGAGGAGGAGGTGGGGTTGGGCTGTTTTTCTCAGGAGCAAACGCAGGTTTGCGAAAAACGTTCAGTGGAAAAGGCGTTTGCAAGTGCCGATTGATTTTGTCTGGCTCGCCTGTGGAATCGGGGGAAGCTGGGTGAGGCACAGGGCCTGTTCGTCCGAATCCATGGATCGAGTGCGATTAAACGCTACGTTAGCGGCAAAGAGTGGTGCCTAGGCTTTGTCGATTTGCATCCGGAACTAAATATTCTTATAGTCAACCGTGTGAAGTGTTCATTCGTGTTTTAAGCATCGGCACCCCATAAATGGAATTTTCCAAATATCAGACGCTCGAAGGAACCTACGATGAAACGTTTGCCGCCGCTGGCCAGCCTCGGCCAACCGCGGAAAAATTTGTTCGGCGTTTGAGTGAATTCTCGGACGAAACCTTGGCCGCCCGGCAGGTCTCGGCGGAACTGCTGCTGCAAAACTTGGGCATCACTTTTACCGTTTACGGTCATGACGCTGGAACTGAAAAGGTTTGGCCGTTTGATTTACTGCCAAGGATCATCAGCGGAGCGGAGTGGAGCGAAGTCGAAACGGGGTTGCGACAACGCGTCGAGGCGCTGAATCTTTTTATCGACGATCTGTACAACGGCCAAAAGGTTGTTAAAGACGGGGTTTTTCCTGCTGAGATGCTTGCGTCGTCCAAGAACTTCTTGCCCGAGATGGTCGGTTTCCAGCCGCCGCAAAACGCTTGGTGTCATATTTCGGGCGTCGATTTAGTTCGCGGCGGCGACGGCCGGTTTTACGTGTTGGAAGATAATCTTCGCTGTCCTTCGGGCGTTTCTTACGTTTTGGAAAACCGAGAAGTGCTCAAGCGAACCTGCTATGAGCTATTTGAGGGCATGAACGTGGCGCCGGTGGTTGACTATCCCGAGCAATTATTGGCGACGCTGCAATCTTGTGCGCCGGCTCATGTTGAAAACCCAACGGCGGTTTTGCTAACGCCGGGGATTTATAATTCGGCCTATTTTGAGCACACGTTTTTGGCTCAGAAAATGGGCATTCAACTGGTGCAAGGATCGGACTTGATCGCCCACGAAGGCCACATTTATTTGTGCTCGACTTCGGGGCTGCGTCGAGTCGACGTGATCTACCGCCGGGTTGACGACGAATTCATTGACCCGGCCTGTTTTAATCCCGATTCGATGTTGGGCGTGAAGGGGTTGATGGATGTTTACCGCCAAGGGAATGTGACCTTGGCCAACGCACCGGGCACGGGCGTCGCGGATGATAAATCGGTCTACACGTTCGTCCCGGAAATTATCAAATACTATTTGAAACAAGATGCGATCCTGCCGAACGTCCCAACGTTCATGTGTCGCGATGCAAAACAGCGGCAGCATGTTTTGGAAAATATTGATCAGTTGGTGGTCAAGCCCGTGAATGAATCGGGCGGCTACGGAATCGTGCTGGGCCCGCAGGCTTCGAAAGCGGAATTGGCTGAGGCCGCGGCGTTGATCAAAAACGATCCGACGAACTATATCGCTCAGCCGATGCTTTCGCTGTCGACGGTTCCGACGTTGTCCAATGGGAAGTTGTGCCCGCGGCATGTTGATTTGCGGCCTTTCGTTTTGTCGGGCAAAGATATTTACGTGATGCCCGGTGGGCTGACGCGGGTGGCGCTGAAAGAGGGTTCGATGATTGTGAATTCATCGCAAGGCGGCGGCAGTAAAGATACTTGGGTTTTAGGAGAATAATTATGCTAAGCCGTGTTGCGTCGTCAGTTCACTGGATGAGTCGATACATTGAGCGGGCGGAGAATGTCGCGCGTTTTGTCTCGGTGACCGATGCGTTGTCGCTTGGCGATGCAGCGCTCGTCAACAATCAATGGAGCCCGCTGGTTTATACCACGGGCGACCATGAAGACTTTGAGGCTCGGTATTCCGAAGCGACACGAGAAAACGTTTTGACGTTTTTGTTGTTTGACAAAAAAAATGCCAACTCGATTTTGTCGTGTATCTCAAACGCGCGGGAATCGGCCCGAACGGTTCGAGAGGTTTTGCCGTCGGAGGTTTGGGAGCAGCTTAATAAGTTTTGGCGTTTGGTGGTGAGGGCTTCCAGTGAAGGCCATGTTGAGAAGCAGCCGTACGACTTTTGTGAATCGGTGCGGATGGCGAGCCATTTGATATTTGGAGCGGCTCAGTCATCGATGTTACGCGACGAGGCGTGGTCGTTTCTGCAGGCGGGGCGAAATCTTGAAAGAGCGGATAAGACGTCGCGGATCGTCGATGTGCAGTACTACATGTTGCTGCCAAAACTGGAGGACGTCGGCCAGTCGGTTGACATCAACCGCTGGTCGGCGATGCTGCGATCGGTGGGAGCGTTGCAGATGTATCGACGAACGTACGGGCGAATGTCGCCCAGCAAGGTCGCTCGATTTTTGATCTTGGACGATCGATTTCCTCGCTCGATTCGCTGCTGTGTCCAAGATGTTGAGGCGTGCTTGTTGGAGATGGCGCCAGCCCAGGGGCAGGCTGAGTCCCGCGTGTTGAAAAGTGAACTACTCGCCGGCCAATTGAGCGGTCGTTTGAGCCAGCTGACGATTGAGGAAATTATTGATCAAGGCATGCACGCGTTCATCGATCAGCTGCAAGGAGCTCTGAATTCACTCGGAATCGCGATTAACGACGATTTCTTTGACGTTCAGGCTCAGCAACGCAGGTTAATCCAGCGAAATCCGGAGCCTCAGGTGTCGCAGCAGCAACAGCAAAATTAGCGAAGTTGCGGTTCTTTTCGATTAGCTGTTTCACGCGAGTAAACACGTACTATGCTGGTGTTTACAAGGGCGATTGTCGGCCTCGATTTGTTGAGTTAGAAGTAGGTCCTAAGGCGGTCGGCAGTTGAATTTCTACCGCTGATGTTTGCAACGATTGCGATTCTTGGGCATCTTGCCCGGAAGTTTCTCAATCGCCTTTCGCCTAAAGGCCAAAAACGAGAGTATTCACCCGCTCACCCGAACATTCGCCAGCAAGCCACAAGGTTCGCCAGTTATACAAGGTTCGCCAGTTACACAAGGTTCGCCAGCAAACTAGATTTTATGGCGACCGGCTGCAGTCGGTCGCCACGGGACCCGCAGTCGCGATGCGCATGGTTCCCAACGTTTAAATTCCA
>CAZROJ010000081.1:1975-13519 GCA_964601665.1 uncultured Pirellulaceae bacterium | reverse complement strand
CCAACGTTTAAATTCCACCGTATGTAAAACATGAGTATTAAAGCTGCCCTCCACCATCGCACGGCTTACACCTATGACCGCCCGGTCAATCTTGGCCCGCAAGTTATTCGGCTCCGCCCTGCCCCGCATTGCCGAACTCCGATCGAAAGTTATTCGCTGCGGGTCTCTCCAAGCGGGCACTTTATCAATTGGCAACAAGACCCGCACGGAAACTTCTTGGCGCGAATTATCTTTGAAGAAAAGGTGGAACACTTTTCGGTTGATATTGATTTGGTGGCGAATCTATCGATCGTCAACCCGTTTGATTTCTTTGTCGAATCGGCGGCGGAACAATTTCCATTCGAGTATTCGGCGGAAGACCAAGAAGAGCTGAAGGCTTATTTGAAGACGACTGAAGCCGGACCGGCGTTGCAAGAGTTTTTGGGGACGGTCGATCGCGACCACGAGCGGACGATTGATTTTTTGGTCGCATTGAATCAGCGCGTGCAGCAGCGAGTTGACTATGTCGTTCGGATGGAACCGGGGGTTCAGACTTGCGAAGAAACGCTAACGCGAGGCACAGGGTCCTGCCGTGATTCGGCTTGGATGCTGGTCCAAACGTTGCGTCATCAAGGTCTCGCCGCTCGATTCACATCCGGCTATCTGATTCAGCTCAAACCCGATGTGAAATCATTGGATGGGCCTTCGGGGACGGAGGTTGACTTCACCGACTTGCACGCTTGGACCGAAGTGTTTTTGCCGGGGGCTGGCTGGATCGGGCTGGATCCGACCAGCGGGCTGTTTACAGGCGAAGGCCACATTCCACTGGCGTCCACGCCCAATTTTTCAGGTGCCGCTCCGATCACCGGGGCGACGGATGAATGCGAGACGACTTTTGATTTTGACATGTCGGTCCAGCGCGTTCACGAAGATCCGCGCGTGACCAAGCCGTACACGGACCAGCAATGGGCGGCGATTGATGCCTTGGGCGTTAAAGTCGATCAAGATCTGCAGCAAGGTGACGTGCGGCTAACGATGGGCGGCGAGCCAACATTTGTTTCGATCGATAGTCCGGACGATCCGCAGTGGCAAACGGTTGCTTTGGGCGAAGAAAAAAATCGGCTCTCCAATGAGCTCTTGTCACGCATGCGACAGCGTTTGTCGGATGGGGCGTTGTTGCATTTTGGGCAGGGTAAATGGTACCCGGGCGAGCCATTGCCGCGTTGGTCGAAGACTTGCTATTGGCGACACGATGGCCAACCGATTTGGAAGCGGCAAGATTTACTGGCAGCCCCGGGGGATGCCAACGGGCACTCCGCTGATGACGCGCGTCAATTTGCTTCTCTGGTGGCGCGGCGATTGGGAGTGGCGGAAGAGCATGTAACCGACGCCTACGAGGACGTGCTGTATCACCTGTGGCAGGAGCAGCGATTGCCAACGAATGTTGATTTGAGTGACGCGAGTTTGGCAGACGATATCGACCGGAATCGTTTGGCACGAATTTTGGAGCAAGGGCTTGGCAAGCCCGCGGGCTGTATTTTACCTTTGCAATTTCAAACTTGGCACGCGACGCCGCGATGGGAATCGGGGCCCTGGGAAACGCGAACGGACAAGGTCTATTTGTTGCCGGGCGATTCGCCGATGGGGCTGCGATTGCCGCTGCAGACACTGTCTCGCGGCGAGGCGGCTCAGGAACTCGATAAAAATTATTTGCCGCAAGATCCGTCTCAACCGCGGTCGGAGCTAGTGTCGCCAGCGGATGTTCGCTACCGCATTCAGGCTCGGTCCATGGCCGTCGGCGGTCCGGATGCTGGGCAAACGAACAATGCTGCCGGACAAACCGCTGGTGACGGTCAAACCGATTCGGCCGGGAACGAATTAGCTTGGCAGGACTACGACGTGGTTCTGAAAAAACAGGCTCAGCAGGTCGCCAGTGCGGCGGCGCATCGGTTTGAAGATGGTCAAGATGAAACATCGCAGCCAGCGGGGCAACGTCGACCTGAGGATGCGATTCCGTTTGCGTTCTGTGTCGAGGCTCGGGGCGAGACGTTGCACGTGTTTATGCCGCCGACTGAAAAGGTCGAACAGTATTTGGAAGTTTTGGCAGCGGTTGAAGATACGGCTGCGGACCTCGAAACGCCCGTCATCATCGAAGGGTACAAGCCGCCGACGGACCATCGGTTGAAGCACTTTAGTATTACGCCTGACCCCGGTGTGATTGAAGTCAACGTCCAGCCGGCCAAGGACTGGGCTGAGCTAAAATCGATTACGGAAAACTTATACGAGGATGCTTATCACTCGCGTTTGGGCACTGAAAAGTTTGAGCTTGACGGTCAGCAGTCGGGGACTGGTGGTGGGAATCATATCGTGCTGGGCGGGCCAACGCCGATGGACAGTCCTTTGCTTCGCCGGCCGGATTTGCTGCGATCGTTGGTCGGGTTTTGGCAAAACCATCCGTCGCTGTCGTATTTATTTTCGGGCAAGTTTATTGGCCCGACCAGCCAGGCGCCTCGAGTGGACGAGGGACGTTCGGACGCGCTTTATGAATTGCAGATTGCGTTTGATGAACTGGACCGGCAAACGGACCGACCGCCGTGGCTGGTTGATCGGATTTTTAGAAACCTGCTGATCGACGTTACAGGAAACACGCATCGCGCTGAATTTTGTATCGATAAATTGTATTCGCCCGATAGTTCGACGGGCCGTTTGGGGCTGTTGGAGTTTCGTGGTTTTGAGATGCCGCCGCATCACCAAATGAGTCTGACCCAGCAAATGCTGTTGCGGACGTTGGTGGCCAAGTTCTGGGACGAACCTTACACGCAGCCTTTGGTCGATTGGAAGAATCGGCTTCATGACCAATTCATGTTGCCGCATTTTATCTGGCGAGATTTTCAGGACGTCGCGGCGTCTTGCCAAGCCAGTGGCTATCAGGTGGATGCGGATTGGTTTAAGCCGCATTTTGAATTTCGTTTTCCGAAAATTGGCGAATTTGCTCACAACACGATCAACGTTGAACTGCGGCAAGCGATCGAACCATGGAACGTTTTGGGGGAAGAAACAAGTTCGACGGGGACTTCGCGGTATGTCGATTCGTCGGTCGAGCGCCTTCAAGTTCTCGTCAACGGCTACGTCGATGAACGTTACGAATTCATCTGCAATGGTCGAGTCATTCCGTTGCACCGGACGGAAGTTGCCGGTCAATACGCGGCGGGCGTGCGATACCGAGCTTGGCAACCGCCCAGTTGTTTGCATCCGACCATCGGCGTGGATGAACCGTTGACTTTTGATTTGTACGATCGCTGGTTGAATCGTTCTGTTGATGGATGCCGCTATCATGTCGGACATCCGGGCGGATTGAACCCGGCTACTTTTCCGGTTAACAGTTTTGAGGCCGAGGGGCGTCGGGCGTCTCGGTTTTCGAAGGTCGTGCACAATGGTGGCTCGATTGAACCGCGGCCGGTAGAAATTAATAAAGAATTTCCGATGACGCTAGATTTGCGGAAAGATCGCCGTTGATGGGTTGGCCGGATGAACGGTTGGGCAGTTCGATGCAAAACCCCTTAATGCGCTGGCCGTTGGTGGACCTTGGTGCGATTTAGCGGTCTATTAGTGCTTGGGCGGGCACGGGACTAAGGTTGATGCTCGTCGACCCGGGCCACCGATAAATCGTTGGTCGGTAGTGTGGCGCTATGGCTGGCCCGTTCGATTCGGCTGGCCCGTTCGATTCGGCTGGCCCGTTCGATTCGGCTTGCCTGTTCGATTTGATCAACGCATTTGTTTGGCTTGTTTAAGGCTGCAAAGAATTCAATGAACGACGATCAACGCAAAAATCCCAACGTGCCGAACGCACCTTCAGGCGGCCCGCCAAATAATTTCAGCGGCTCGCCAACAGATGGCCTGTCTCAATCCGGGGGGCCGTCTGGGCAACTGCAAAGCCAAGGCATGCAGTTTCAGCAGCAACAGCAGCAGGCGTCGAGTGCCGTTGATCGCGAGGCAGCGGGTGTCTCTAAATCGGGGAATTTTTTCAAACAGTACTCGGCTCCGCCAACGGGTTTCAACGAGCATTTAGACGCTGGCAAGATCCGTCCTCATTGTGCCGGCTTGAATGATTTTTTAAGCCAGATCGGTCCGGAGGGAATGGACCGACGAATGAAGCAGATTCGGCGATTGGTTTATCAAAACGGCATCGTTTTCAGCTCTTACGGCGATCCGACCGTTCGCGAAAACCATCTGCAACTGGACTTAATTCCTCAGCTGTTGCATGCTGCTGAGTGGTCCAAAGTAAAAATAGCACTCAGCCAACGAGCTGATCTTTTGGATCGCGTGCTGACGGATCTGAGCGGGCCGCGGCAGCTTATTCAGCGGGGAGTTATTCCGCAGGACTTGTTGTTTCGCCATCCTCATTACCAAGTGCCCTATCAAGATTTGCCGCCGGTGAGTGGCAGGCATCTGCATTTGTACGCGGCCGAACTCATTCGATCGCCCAAGGGTGACTGGTGGGTGATGTCGGATCGAACTGATTCGCCGGGCGGATGGGGGTTCGCTCTAGAAAATCGTTTGGCGATATCGCGAGCCTTCCCGGCTGAGTTTCGGCGTTCGAATGTGGAGCGATTGGCGTCGTACTTTATCGCGCTGCGAGAGCATTTGAAGGGATTGGCGTTAACCAATCGCGACGATCCGCATATTGCGGTTTTGAGCGCGGGTACGGGAAGTAAGAGTTATTTTGAAGACTCTTATTTAGCTCGGTATCTGGGCTTTACGTTGGTCGAGGACAAGGACTTGGTCGTGCGTTCGAACCGAGTCATGCTGAAGACTTTGGCCGGTTTGACTCGAATTGACGTAATCTTGCGGCGGCAGCAAGGCAATCAAATCGACCCGCTAGAATCCGGTAGCCATGCCCCGGGGATCAGCGGGATTTTGCAAGCCGCACGCGAGGGCAACGTGGCGATTGTCAATTCGCCGGGAAGCGGTTTGGTGGAATCGCCGGTTTTCATGGCCTTTATGCCGAGGATTTGCAAGGCGTTGCTGGGCACCGAATTGCTGTTGCCGGGCGTGGCGACTTGGTGGGCCGGGGAAAAAGCGTCGCGCGAATTGATCATCGACCGTATCGACGATCTCGAATTAAAACCAGCCTATCGTCAACGAACGGTGCTGGGCAGCGATGACCGATTCGTCAAAGCGGTTGATCCAGAAAGGCTAAGTCGTGCCGAGCGAATCAAGTTGATTGAAGATGAGCCCAGAGATTGGGTTGCCCAGGAACGTGTCGAAAGATCGTCGGCTGCGATTTGGCAGGACGGGAAATTGCAAACGGGTTACATTTCGATGCGTTCGTTTTTGGTTGCAAGTGGCGAAGGTTGGAAGGCGATGCCGGGTGGGCTGGTGCGGGTTTCTGAAAATCCTCATGAGCCCATCGGTAACCCATTCGAAGGTGGCGGCGCGAAGGACGCTTGGGTCATCAACGACAAACCGACCAAGCAAGTGAGTCTGTTGCGAGGCGGAGCGCCGGTTTATGGTTCTGCCATTCGAAAGTCACGCAGCGGTGGTCACCTATCAAGTCGCATGGCCGACAACTTATGTTGGCTGGGGCGATATTTTGAGCGAACCGATGCGGCCGCTCGATTGTTACGCTCGGTGGTTTCGCGATTGACTGGAGAAAATGATCCGGCCGACCTGGTTGAATTGCCTGTTCTAATTCGAGCCTTGGCTTCCGATGGCCGGATTGATCCAATGTTGGCGATCGAGGAAGTTCAGACTTTCATGCCGACAATGGATTCTGTGCTAAGCCGGTTTACGTTGGATCGCAATGATCCGAATACGCTGCGTTCGTTGGTTGATTTGCTGGTATCGCAAGCGGCGAAAGTTCGTGAGGGCCTGTCCAGTGACGCTTGGCGGACGATTAAAAGGGTGTCTGATAATTTTGAAAGCGATCGGCCAGAGAGTTGCTCGTCGGGAGAATTGCTGGACCTGACCAATGACTTAATTTTGAATTTGGCGTCGTTTAGTGGCCTGATCAATGAATCGATGACGCGTAATTTTTCACTCTGTTTTTTGAATATCGGGCGGCGGATTGAGCATTCCTTGCAAGTCATTAGCCTGTTGAAAAATACTCTTTTGCACGACGGTCAGATGAGCAGCGGGCTACTGGAGGCGATCTTGCAGACTTCCGATAGCATCATGACGTATCGGGCACGTTACTTTGCCAATTTCCAGCCAGCGGCTATTCTAGATTTGCTGCTGGTCGACGAATCGAACCCTCGATCGCTGGCTTTCCAGTTGGTTCAGTTGGAAGAGAATCTGGGGATGCTGCCGGCACCTCAGGAAACGTCGGGTTTCGCTCGGTACCAGCGTTTGGCTATGGACGCGCTGCATCGAATTCGCATGGTTGATATTTTCAAGCTGGGCGAAAGCTACTCCAAAGGTATGAAAGAGCCGCTTGTGGAAACTCTTGCAGGCGTTGAGCGTGTGCTTCCTGACGTTTACCAAGCAGTCAGTAATCAGTTTTTGATTCACAGCGGGCCGACGCGGCAACTGGTCATGGAGCCGTTTGGGAAGTTGCCGACGCAGCCGCCAAGTTAGAGTTTGAAGCGGAGCTAGAAGCAGGTCAAAGATTCTTGGATTTTCATGCAATACATCATCACTCACAAAACTCGTTACGACTACGGCGAAGTCGTTCCCGAATGCTACAACCTGGTTCGATTGGCGCCGCGAGAACTTGACAATCAGCATACTCATTCGCATGAGTTAATCGTGACGCCGACACCGGACGAACGAAGCTGGCGGATGGATTACTTTGGCAATCCGGTCGAGCATTTTGAGATCCATTCGCCGCACATCGATCTGACGGTGACGGCAAGAGAGCATGTCGAGATTCATCCGCGGCCACATCTGGAAGTTGACAAGACAGTGCCGTGGGAATCGGTCGCCAACGATTCGCTGCGCAGCCAAATTGCCGTGGGCGAATTTCGCTACGCGTCGCGCCATATTCGCCCGAGTCCTGTGTTGGCCGAGTATGCTCGTCGTTCCTTTACGGCCAATCGGCCAATCGCCGATGCGGCCTTGGATTTGACGACTCGGATTTTTAGTGACTTCAAATTTGATCCTGAGGCGACGACCGTAAGTACGCCGGTGGAAGAGGTGTTTGAAAAGCGAGCGGGAGTTTGCCAAGACTTTGCTCATCTTCAGTTGGCTTGTTTTCGATCGCTCAATTTGCCGGCGCGTTATGTGAGTGGTTACCTGCGGACGATCCCACCACCGGGAAAACCGCGGATGGTCGGCGCCGATGCTTCTCACGCTTGGGTGAGTTTGTATTGTGGAACGGCTGGCTGGATTGACTTTGATCCGACGAACAATGTGATTCCTGCGTTGGACCACATTACGATCGCTTGGGGGCGAGACTACTCGGATGTTTGCCCGGTACAGGGTGTTTATATGGGCGGTGGAGTCAGTCGGTTGAAGGTTGAGGTCGATGTGATGCCGCAGGACGAATTTATCAACTGAAGTTGATTGAGTTGCGGTGATGTTGGATTGTGATGTAGACGCTTGCCGACGTCGCGGTTCAGGATCGCGTTCTGAAATCTCGCTGACGATGGACAGAAAACATAGGTGTTAGGTATGCGCCGGGCGATCGGTGGTTGAAGTTCTACTGCGGATGTTTGCAACGATTGTGAATCTTGGCCTTGGTGTGCGTTAATTTCTCAATCGCCCTTGGCCTGACTCGAAATCTGGGTTTCCTGTACGACTGGCCAGCAAGGCAAATAAAAAAGCCTTCGCGAGGTTCGCGAAGGCTTTTTGAAATTTCTAGTTTTCAGATCGAAAAGTTCTCGAAGTTTACTCGTCGCTGTTCGAGTCGTCTGAGCCATTGTCGTCACCGGCTCCGACGCCGACCGCTTCGTCTTCCGAAGGGGCGGGTGCAGGTGGTTCAATCCAATCGCTGTCAAACTTGAGTTGTTTGACTTTTTTCTTGCCCTTTTCGCTGCGAACACCGTCGACGATGATCTTGTTCTTTCCTTGGAAGTTGCCTTGCAGCAATTCATCGGCGAGCGGGTTCTCGATGTAATTTTCTAGGGCACGACGTAGTGGTCGAGCACCAAAGTCTTCATCGGTACCGTTGGCAATCAAGAACTCTTTGGCATCGTCGGTGACGACTAGGTCGAAACCACGTTCGGCCAATCGGGTTTTGATTTTGCTCAATTCGAAATCGATGACGGTTTCCATGTCCTTGGCCGTCAAGTGGCGGAAGATGATCGGCATTTCCGAAAGACGGTTGAGGAATTCAGGTCGGAACGCCTTGTTCATCTCGTCCTGAACTCGCTCTTTCATTGCTTCGTAGGATTGATCTTCGCCGGCTCCAGGCAGTCCGAAGTGCGACTCGTTTTTGATCGCGTGAGCACCGACGTTCGTTGTCATGATCAAGATCACGTTGCGGAAGTCGATGTTACGGCCAAAGCTGTCCGTCAGGCGCCCTTCTTCCATCACCTGCAACAATGTGTTGAAGATATCAGGATGAGCCTTTTCGATTTCGTCCAACAGCACGACCGAGTACGGGCGGCGGCGGATTTTTTCGGTCAACTGGCCGCCTTCTTCGTAGCCGACGTATCCCGGAGGGGCACCGATCAGGCGGCTGAGGTTGTGCTTCTCCATGTACTCGGACATGTCGATCGTGACCAAGGCTTCTTCGTCGCCGAACATGAATTCAGCCAGCGATTTGGCGAGCAATGTTTTACCCACACCCGTTGGACCGGCAAACATAAAGCAACCGATCGGCCGACGAGGATCTTTCAATCCTGCACGGCTGGTTCGAACTGCCTTGGCGATGGCTTTGACGGCCATTTCTTGGCTGACGACTTTCTTGTGGAGTTCGTCTTCCATCTTGAGCAGACGCATCGAATCTTCGGTCGATAGTCGCGTCAGGGGCACGCCGGTCATCTTCGAGATCACCTCGGCGATGACTTCTTCGTCGACCACGCCATCGGTTTGTTGTGATTTCTCACGCCACTCGCGTTTGATCTGGTCTTTTTTCTTGCGAAGCTTGTCGGCCTGATCTCGCAGGCTGGCGGCCTTTTCAAAATCTTGATTGGCAACGGCGTCTTCTTTTTCTTTGTTCAGACGCTCGATGTCTTCGTCGATTTCTTTTAAATCTGGTGGCCGCGTCATCGTGCGGAGCCGAACGCGAGCCCCCGCTTCGTCGATGACGTCGATCGCTTTATCGGGCAGGCAGCGTCCGGTAATGTAGCGGCTGGAGAAATCAACGGCCGCGGCAACCGCATCGTCGGTGATTTGGACGCGGTGATGGTCTTCGTAACGCTTGCGAAGGCCCTTGATGATTTCGATGGTTTCTTCGTTGGAAGTCGGGTCAACGATAATTTCTTGGAAACGCCGAGCCAGCGCGTTGTCTTTTTCGATGTACTTTCGATACTCGTCGAGCGTCGTTGCACCGATGCATTGAATTTCGCCGCGTGCCAGAGCGGGTTTGAGCACGTTAGCCGCGTCGATCGCGCCTTCGGCCCCACCGGCTCCGACCAAGGTATGCAATTCGTCGATGAACAGGATCGTGTTTTTGGCACGACGCACTTCGTTCATGACCGCCTTGATTCGTTCTTCAAATTGACCGCGGTACTTGGTTCCCGCGACCATCATGGCCAGGTCCAAAACAACGATTCGTTTGTCCGCCAAAATTTCAGGCACTTCGCCTTCGATGACCAACTGAGCGAAGCCTTCGACGATAGCGGTTTTTCCGACGCCCGCTTCGCCCAGCAGCACTGGGTTGTTTTTTGTTCGACGGCAAAGGACTTGGATCGCTCGTTCGATCTCTTCGGCTCTACCGATGACCGGATCGAGTTTGCCTTGCTTGGCCAGTTCGGTCAAATCGCGACCGAAGCTATCGAGTGCCGGTGTCTTTGACTTGCCTGATTTACGCTCGGAACCTTCGCCACCGCCGCCGCCACTGCCGGCGTTGCCTTCGCGGCCACCGCGCTCGGAACCTTCGCCCCCTTCGAGTCCATTGCCCAACAAGCTAAGGACTTCGTCGCGGACTTCTTCTAATTTCAGGCCGAGGTTCATCAGCACTTGAGCGGCAACGCCCTCTTGTTCGCGAAGCAGACCCAGCAAAATATGCTCGGTGCCGACAAAGTTGTGATTGAGGTTCCTCGCCTCTTCCATCGAGTACTCGATGACTTTCTTGGCGCGAGGTGTTTGGGGCAGTTTGCCCATGGTGATCATTTCGGGTCCGCTCTGGACAAGCTTTTCAACTTCCAAACGGATTTTGCGAAGGTCGACGTCCAGATTTTTCAGAACGTTGGCAGCCACGCCAGTGCCTTCTTTGACCAAGCCCAAAAGCATGTGCTCGGTGCCAATGTATTCATGATTGAAACGCTGGGCTTCCTGGTTTGCCAGTTGCATGACCTTGCGGGCACGGTCGGTAAAGCGTTCGTACATTTTTATTCCCCTGTTGATCGCAGTCTTGAGTAAAACGTTGATCGGGTTTGGTTGTGGTTAAGTTGAGTCGTCTGCTGTTTTGTGACAACTCAAAAGTCTCAATCGGTTGTCAAGTTTTCGACCGTGTCAATGATCCCGTCGTTGTTGGTTGGAAGTAAATCCTCGGATTCCGCCGAGCCAGTCGTTTTGGCCAGCTCGTATTGCTCGACCGCAGCCAGCAACTCGCGTTCTCGATCTACTTCAAACTTCCATTCGATGGATTCGTCGAACTTTTGCATTTCGGCCAGTTCGATTTTGGCACTTTCTAAATCGCTTGTGTGTCGAAACAAAGTTGCCAAAAGCAAACGCGATTCGACGTCGCGAGGGTTTCGTTGGATTTGGCGAACGAGTAAACCTTTCGCCTCTTCCCAGTGGCCCTTTAAGTATTCGCTTTGTGCCTGAATAAACAAGGTGTCCGGATGTAGCTCAGTGGCAACTTTTTTGCTGGTGGGCACTGCCATCAAGTCAGGCAGGCGGCGATACGCAATGAAAGCCGAAAAAGTCCACACAGAAAAAATTACAGGCCAAGCGACCAGCGGAAACGTTTCACCGAGCGAATCTCGCCACAGGAAACTCGAAACCAACGCCAGGTTTAACAAAATCGAGAATCCGAACGCTACCACCACGGAAGCCCATTGACCACGGAACCAAAGTCCCGGCAGCCCCGGCCAGCAGCATAGCAATATTGGACCCCAACGCATCAGCGTAAAACTTCCATCTCAAAAAATAGCATTCACTGGGCCAAAGTCGGGCAAATTCGCCAGTCCGTCCATGCCTAGCCCTAAAAGTATCCGGCGATCCGAAAAATACGTCAATCTCAATCGCCATTTCTCCGCAACAAGGGCGGATATTCGACTTAACTTAATCGTTCGCTTTTTTCGGCCGAATCGAAATTTCCGCGTCATTTGCAACCGGCGATGGTCTGCTATCATGCAAAATGAAAGCGCGGATGCGATTTTGCAAGTTATTGAGCGTCGTTTATCGCTGGTTTTGTCGCCGGTTTTGTCGCCGGTTTTGTCGGCCGCCAAGCCCTGCGGTCAATTGGCTGGAAAGCCGCTGATGAACGTTTGAAAAAAAACGACCGAACGTTTA
>CAZROJ010000081.1:0-1875 GCA_964601665.1 uncultured Pirellulaceae bacterium | reverse complement strand
TCAATTGGCTGGAAAGCCGCTGATGAACGTTTGAAAAAAAACGACCGAACGTTTACGAATTTCAAATCCCATTTCATGATCGCTCACCACAGCCGATTGTTTTTCGAATTCCTGTCAACTTGGCAGATTGAACTGCCAGCCGTATGGACAACGTTTCTCAAAATTCTTTTTTTCGCATCGTGGACGCTGCGGCGAACCGCGCTTCGGAAGGCCTGAGGGTTGCCGAAGATGTTGTCCGGATGCATTTGGATGACCGTTTTTTAGCGTCGCAGCTCAAAAATTTACGACACGATCTGGCCGAACAAGTTGGACCGCTGAGTCGAATCGCGAGTGTCGCTCGAGACAGCATTGGCGATGTTGGACGGACGATCGAAACCGCGAGCGAATACCGGCGAGCGGAATCAACCGGTGGCGATAATGCGGCCTCTTTTGAAAGCCTGCTGGTGGCGAATTTTAAACGGGCGCAGCAGGCCATTCGAACGCTGGAAGAATTTTCGAAAACTCAACCAGATCTTGTCTCGGTCGACACGACGAAGTCGATCGAACAAATTCGCTACCGCAGCTACACGCTGGAGAAGGCCTGTCGAATTGCACTTCGCTGTTCGTCAGAATTTCCGAACCCGTCGATTTACGTTTTGGTCGAAGGCTGCGATTGGAGTGAACATCGCGACGCTGACGATCTCGCGAATATTGCTGGATTCGATGGATTGGCAAGCAGCCGATTTGCAAAAACCGTCGTTGCGTTGGTTGAAGCCAAAGTGGATTTTGTGCAGCTGCGCGACAAAACGCTTTCGGATCGGCAACTCGTCGCCGCCGGTCAGATGATCGCCCGGCTGGTCGAGGGTTCAAGCACTCGTTTTGTCATGAACGATCGAGCAGATTTGGCGGTCGCTTGTGGTGCCGACGGTGTTCACGTCGGGCAAGATGAACTGACGGTGGCCGCGGTCAGGAAAATTGTGGGACCCGCAAAAATCGTTGGCGTTTCAACTCATTCTTTACCTCAAGCAAAACAAGCGGTCGTCGACGGTGCTGACTACATTGGCGTCGGCCCCGTTTTCCCTTCGACGACAAAAACGTTTTCGGACTTTGTTGGACTGGAACTTGTCAACGAAGTTTGCGGTGAAATTGGTTTGCCCGCGTTTGCCATCGGCGGCATCGACTTGAGTAATGCCCAACAAGTTGCCCAAGCCGGTTGTCAACGCGTCGCCGTCACGGCAGCATTTTCCAGCGAGCCAATCGAGCGGTACGCAGAGGTTGCTTCGCAGTTGCGACGATTGTTGAATGTCGATTAGCTGACGGATCGTTCGAGGCGAACACGCGAGGCAAGATTTTTGTGATATGAGGTTAGTCGATGTTGCAGAGAAATTTATCAAATTACGATGGCAGTGGTCCGACTTGGTGGCAGGACTTGGGCCACGGTGCCCCGACGATTGCCGGGTTTGCTCTGCTGTGTTCGAAGGCAATCGGCGATGGAGCTTTCTCGGCTGACTCGGAAAACGTTGACGATCAGCAGAAGCTTGGCCCGTTGGAAGGTCGGCTGAGCATTGAAGCGAAGGCCATTCTTTCACTGGCAGCGGGACGAGGCACGTTTGAGATCCGAGCCAAGCAAGACGGGTTTGACTCGGTCGAGCGATTTTTAGCGGTCGCGGTGGAAACCGAAGTTGATGTTTGGCGTTTGTTGCTGGACAAAGCGCAGGCTCGCCAGACGATTCGGTTTTTAGAATCCTTTGGCCAGCTATGTCAGCACGGGCTGGTCATTCATCACCTGCAGCGTGAGTTTTCACTGTCGTCGCGCGGTTTCGATTTGGCTGATCGCCTTGCCGCCGCGGGTGACGTGCCGAAAGAGTTGCTTGAGTTTGGCGAATTGACTTAGGG
>CAZROJ010000080.1:9386-19812 GCA_964601665.1 uncultured Pirellulaceae bacterium | reverse complement strand
TGCCCGCGGCTAACGTTGCCGGCTCAATAGTTATGGGACGAGCTCATAAAATTCTGGGCAGCAATTTCGAATTTCGAATTTCGAATTTCATATTTCATATTTCATATTTCATATTTCATATTTCAAAACTCAAAACTCAAAACTCAAAACTCAAAACTCAAAACTCAAAACTCAAAACCCAAAACCCAAAACCCAAAACCCAAAACCCAAAACTTCAGTTTTGCCAACTACTGTCTGACCGACGGCCACCGAGTCATTAATTCGGCACCGGCTGACCGGCGGCTTTAGCTTTGGCTTTGTTTGACTTTTTAACAAACTTTCGGCTGCTAGGTTTTCTGTCCGTCGGGAAATCGGCCGGCACGGGAATCGTGACCTTGCCCGTCGCCGCCCATTCGGTGCCCCGTTGCAGCAGCGTGATCATGCCAACGCACTCGCAAGAATAATCGGCATGACCGAGCGTCGTATGGAACACTCGGCCTTTCCCGTAATCGATCGTCATCACCATCGGTTCATGCCGGCCGCTGCCCTTGAATTTCTTGGACGCATAAGCCGTCGCCAATACCTTCATGTTTTCGGCCGGGCCGCGAAGCCGTTCGTACAATTCATCACGAGCATGCAAGAACGATTTTGGCATCCCTTGCATAATCGGGTGCTGCGAATCTCGAACCACAATCGAAAATTCATGCTGCGGACCGTGACCGCCACCGCTGCCTTTGGAGTCATCGCGAACGAGTTTTCCGTCGTCGTCATAGTAAACGTAAGGTCCGGATTTTTCATTGCGCCCGTCCCAGCCGCCGAGGCCGGTCATTTTGTTGTAGGCCTCCCATTTGGGGAACGAGTTGTCCGCTGCGTGAATCGAAACGAAACCACCGCCGCCGGCCACAAACGCCTCGAACGCTTGTTGGGTTTCTTCGGGCCACGGCGCTGCTTTGTAACCGAGGTTAGAAATCACCACGTCGTAGTTTGCAAACTTGGGTTTGAAATTAGGATCAGTTTTGGATTTTTCCAACAGCTTGTAATCCTTGTCGTCCATGCCGTATTCACTTAGCCATTTGTCGCCCCGAAACAAAAACTTGGTCCGCTGGACGTCGACTGAAAACTTCGAAGTCTGTTCCAAATAGGCTTTTGTCATGGCCGTAATTTTGGGCCAGTCGCCATGGTTGTTCTGGCCATCGACAATCAAGACTTTGATGGTTTCGGTATCGCCTGCAACTTGGTCGCTGGCTTGCTGGGCCTTTTGCGCCTCTTGCGCCGTTTGCGCCTTACAGGCCGGCACTGAAAACAGGGCTACAGCCAAAACGACAAAGAGTTGTTTGATCAGCATCGGTTTTTAATTGGGTTGGTTCAATTGGCGTTAATCAATGGACAACATTTTTTGTCCTGCCGCGATTATATGCAATTTGTTGCCCAAAGCCCATGGATCGCGATTTAGGGTTTTGGATTGAAACGCTAAAATGCAAGCCGAGCAGGGCGATTCATGGTTGGCCCGGTTTTTATTACTACATCTCCGACGTTCCATCTCCGACGCACGAGGCGAAGGCATGACGAATCGAGTTCCTAGATTATTGTTGACAGGTGACTACTGGCATTCCGACTTTCAAGGGTTGATCGGCAGCAGCGTTTGTGTGACGACGCTGGTTCCCGAAGACAAATTGGATGAAAGCCACTTGTCAAAAAGCGATTTCGACTTGGTTGTGGTTGCCGCGTCAAGACGAAATCAGTTTTCGGCGCGGTGGATCGAGACTTTGCGTTCGGATTCAGCGCCAACGCCCGTCGTTGCTGTCCTGGGCAGCTGGTGCGAGGGAGAGCAACGATCGGGTACTCCTTGGCCGGGTGTCAAACGAATCTATTGGCATCAATGGCGAGGTCGATTCGACTGTTTTGCGACGCAGTTGACCGAACTAGGTACGAGTGCTTGGAACCTGCCAGGCACTGCCAACGATGCCGATATCATTGAACAAATTTGCCAATCGGAATTTGATTCGAATGTCGGAGCGGGCTGGCATGTTGGAATCAGCTCACTATCAGAGACCGCTTACCAAATGCTTGACGACGCGATTTGCTCTGTTGGCGGCAAAACCAGCTGGATCGAGCGACAACAATGGGACGCGGGCGTGACGGATGAGCTTTCGGTGGTTTGCGTGGAGGCGGATTCGTGGAGTGAGAGTGTCGAAGCCCGCGTGAAATGGCTGCGAGATGATCTGGAGATCGAAGCTCCGATTGTTGTGGTTTTGAATTTCCCGCGACGCAACGATGTCGATCTAGCGCAATCGGTGGGCGTATCCGAAGTCGTGTCCAAACCATTTCAGCTGATTGATTTGGCGGCAGCAATCGAACGTTCGATCAGCGAAAACGCTTCGTCTTCGATCCAGTAGATCGTGCGGATTGAGACGTCACAGCGAATTATTTTGCTTGGTGAAACCGTAAAACCTTGCCGTGCGATCGGTGCAGACTTTTTCACCTGCGGCGAAGTTTTTTGTCGGCGGCGGAACCACCGACGCACTATTTTCGACGCACTGAATTTGATGCCCTAGCCGGCGGCTTTTCCGGTTCGACCGTCGGTTAAGACTTGGCCCTGAGATGCCAGTTTCAATGCCGAGGCAACGATTTGGTTGCGAGCATTTGTTTCATCGTACTGTGACACTTCTGAAAGCTGATCAATCTCAATCTGCAGTAGTCTGGCTGGCTCACTCGCCATGTACCCGAGCACGTGTTGTTGAATTTGGCTCGATGCATTTTTTAACGCCGGAGCCCACAACGAGGTGTCCGTGTGTTGCAATACCGCTCGAATGTCTTGTTCTGTCAGCCCCGACAACCGGTCCATTCCAAGCAGTGGTGGCTGGCCGTTGGCAATCGCTGGCTTTGAAGTATCGACGTCACGACTGGTCGCATTCCAATCCACGTCCAGAAGATCCAACGGCAGGCGTCGCCGAGCGATCGAAAGTGTCAGACTAGAATGACGATCCATCGTCTGAATACGATTTAGATTTCTCATCAAAACCAATCGAATTTGGACGACGTCTTCGGGCTCGAATTCTTCCGATTTAGCCATGCATTCAATTACCGCCGAACGCAGTGCTGGATCGAGGCTGTCGAGTGTTTCTGCCGCGGTTTTGGTTGGCAACACGGCCAACGCAATCGCGATATCTCCGGCTGCCTCGCTGTACAAAACGCGGCACCGCGTATCGACAGCTAAATCTTGCAAAAAACACAAACCATAGATTCCGCTGGCAGCCGATGCTTGTTTTTTGCCAACGTTGGTCTCTTTCACTACCACAGCCGAGTTGTTGCCGAACAAGTTGACATCGCCCGAGTGGGAGCTGGAACAGGATCGCCGGGCGAGTGAAAATTCGGCTTCAAACCGTTTGACGGCATGGCCTAACAAAGTCGAATGCGAGCAACTTTTAGATCCAACTGCGGTCAGTAGACGGTGCACGCCCGCAGGTGTTAGTCGCGAAAGCAACCGCGTCGCCACGTGAGAAGGTAAGGCCGCGATGACTGCGACAGCTTGATCGACTTGCGCGATTTTTTGATGTTCCGTCATAGTGGCTTGGCCAAATTAAAATTAGCGTACGGTTCCAGGAGCACCAAAAATCCCTGAGGTAGTCGACGTTCGAACGCCGACGTTCGACTGGGTTGTGGTTGTTGATTTCGGCTCAGGCTCAGCCGGCGAATTGACCTCAAGCTTGCCTTGCAGCGTAGCGGGTCGCTGTTGCGGAATTGACTGCGGGGCGACTGAGTTCTGCGGTTGAACTTTCGAATTTTGCTGTGTGGCGGCCCCAGCTGGCGTTGTCTTAGAATCGCCAAAGACCTTTTCACCGGCTCGCAGTCGTTTCGAAATTTCGATCTGACGCTGCAGGTTGGGTGTCAATGAAATCGCGGTCGTTCGAATTCGCTGACGAAAATCGCCGTTTGGATTCGAATCCTGGTCAGAATCGCCCTCGTCGAACGATGCCTGCGTCACGCCGCTGGTCGAGGCTTTTTTTCGTTCACTGCCGGGTTGGCCAAGCACTGCCGAACTCGAACCTAAGACTTTATAGGGCTCGTTCGAACTCGATTCAGCCGTCTTCCGAACTCGGCCAGCCAACAAGTTAATTGACTGCCCCGACTTAAGAACATTTCCGTCGGTCGTTTTGAAAATTGGAATCAGCACGACCGATTTTCGAAATCCACCGACTTTGTCCCATGGAACCCAAACGCTGTACGATCCGCCAAGTGCTGACTCGCTATAATGTGACTGAAATTCAGTATCACGAAAAACAAACTTTTTGTCCGGTTTAGCGTTACTGCCAGATTCCTCATCAAACCCGTACACGATCAACTCACCGTGCGCGGGAACGGGCTTGCTATCCTTATCGTAAAAGTAGATCCGACCGCCGAGCCCGCGAATACTGGGGCTGCCCGCTTTTTCGTAGACACCGAAATTCCAGATCGCCGCCATCGACTGCGGCGGGTTCGGTTCTTCGTCTTCTTTCGCGGCAGGTTTTATCGCCTCGATCGGATTCCACATCGAAATCTTCTCGCTGTCTCGCATCGAGTTTTTCACCATCGTGCATCCGGAGCCGAAAAATAGACTGACGGCAACAGTCATCAAGATTAGTCGTTTCATCTCACGTACTCCGAATTTTTTTCGTTACGAAATCAACGTCCACTGCCAACAACGATTTAGCGTCTGCGTTTGCCAAACAAATTCCATCGCTTGTTAGCCGAACGCGAAGTCGCGGGCTTCGATTCTTGAGCTTGTTGACTTCCCGATCCGACCGTCGATTCAAACTGAGGCTGTTCGGGGGCCGGTTGTTGCACCTGCGTCGTTACTCGGCCCGGAATAGCATTCTCTGATTCTCCGAAGGCGGGAGCTTGCAAACCGGTCGGGTCGGCGTCGGGATAAACTGTTTTCACGCTGCCATCAAAGTCGACCGCGTCACCGAAACCGGTGTTGCCGTAGAGTTCATCAACGTCGCACAGGCACCAATGCATTCGATCCATTTCGTCCTGATTCTGAGTCGCGATCTCGGTGTCGTCGGTGACCAAGTAAGGCGTCAAAAAAATCATCAACTCGGTTCGTCGTGCCGTGTCGGATTCGAACTTGAACAACGGCCCGATCACGGGAATGTCCGAAAGAATCGGTGCACCGCGTTCAACGTGCGTTTTTTCTTCAGTGATCAAACCGGAAAAGACGACCGTCTGACCCGACCGAGCACTGAGCGTCGTGATGGCTTCAGTTTTCAGAATCTGTTGTGCTCGAATGATTTCACCCGTCGCACTCACACCCACCGCCGTACCGGTCGCTTCAGGACCCAGCGAAGATTTAATCGCGTTGACTGACATCACGATCAAGCCATCCGGGCTCACTCGCGGAGTGACGCGAAGAATCACACCGACGTCTTCAAATTCGATATCCTGTGTCAAACCAAAGTTGGTTTGCGTGGAACCGGCGATTCGAGCGACGTTCGCACCGACCGAAACGCTTCCTTCCAAGTTTTCCATCGTCATCAAGTGCGGCTTGGAAAGCACGCGAACACACTGACGATCTTTCAAGGCTCGCATCAAAACACTGATTGACTCGTTGCCGGCTGACAAAACCAGCCCGCCATAACCCAGACTGGAATTGACTCGGCCCACGTTCAAGTTTGACAACGCTTGGCCAGCAAGCAATTCCCGGGCAAAGGCGTTTTGGTTGGGAATGGTGGCGGTGTTAAAGGGAAAACCAATTCCGGTCAACGCTCCTGTCGCCGCAACCGAAGTTCCGCGATCAAACAGGAGCGAATCTTGAATCCCGAGCTCCACACCAAACTCTTCGACCGAACTCAAATCCACCTCAGCGATCATCGCTTTGACTTTGATCATCGGCGGTCGACGGTCCAGTGAACGAATGATGTTTTCAATCTCTTGCCGGTACTCTGGCAGAGCACTGACAATCAAACTGTTACTCACGACCTCCGGCGTCACAATGATCGCTCGATTGACCGCCGGCACACCGGTGGCAGTTCGCGGATCGGCATCGATCAGGTTTGTCCGGCCGTCCAAGTAGGCGTTAATCGCTTCGGCAACGTCCAAAGCCGGAGCGTTACTCAAACGGTAAACCTGAGCCGGAAAATTATTGACGGCTCGTGCGTCAAGGCGATTCAACAAATCTTCGATGACCTGCAGATCCTGAACGGGTCCCGAGGCAATGATCGCGTTGGACCGAGGTTCAATGGAAAATCGCAAGTTGATCAGTGAAGCCCCATCAGTCGCTGAACCGGATTGCAGCGGAAGATTCACCAAACTGTTAGCACCTTGTCCGCCAGATTGCTGCCCGCCGGCACCCTGCGTCGTAAACAACGAGTTGAGCATATCAAAAATCGTTTGAGCGTCGCTGTAAACCAGTTCGAAGACTTTGATTTGCGATTCCGCGTTTGGCAAACGGTCGAGCTGTTTGACCAATTCGACGACCAATGGAATGGCTTCCGAAGGACCGGTGATGACAAGCGAGTTGCTGTTAGATTCGGCCGTAATGCGAACATCAAACAAGATCGCACTCTCGATCGGTTTTCCGTTTTCATCTCGTGTCATCAACGATAGCATCGCCGAACGCAACTGAGACTGGGTTCCGTCGGGATCGTTGACCACTTGGTTTTGCAGTCCACCTTGTTGCTGACCAAAGCCACCCGCATTTTGACTTGCGAACGCTTGGCCAGCGTTGGGCAACTGGCCGTTGATCGCGTTTTGGATCACAAAAGCCACGTCGCTGGCGAGGGAATTCTTTAGCTGGACCACTCGGACTTCGTTTTGCGCACCGCCCTCGACCTTGGCAACGTCGATCGACCTCAAAAACGTTTTCGCCGCCGCAACGATGCTTGGGCTGCCCTTGACCGTAATCTGGTTACTACGAAAATCGGGGATAATCTCGACCGCCGAGCCAGGAATCCGTCGTTCCTCTTCGGCACTGGTGATTTGACCGAAGTAACGACGCAAGCGGTTGGTAGCGTCGATGGCCGAAATATATTTCAGCCCGAACGTCTCAAAGTCGACCGCTGCCGAATCGTCAGGTTCGACGTCCAACGTAAATGCCAGGGCTCGCACAGCATCAATCGCTTCCGGGCTACCCACCACCACCAACGCGTTGGGATTGTCGACCGTGGTGATCGAAGCATCGCCGTTGAGCGTTGCGTAGCGGGCGTCGTAGATCTCTTGGATGCTTTCCACGATCAGGTTACCGCGAACGTTTTTCAGCGGAATTAATTCTGGCTTCGGCTGTGAAGCTTGAGCCTGAGCTGAAAGCTTGGCAATTTCTCTTTTTACGATCGCCACATCTTCGGGAAGACCGGTGATGGTCAAGGCTCCCGTTTCAGGATTTTGCGAAATGAAGACTTGCCCCTTCAGACCGTCGATCCCTTGCACCAACTGGCCTTGGCCGGCGTTCGCGTTGCCTTGGTTGGTCGCCGGCGTGTCCTGCTGCGGCGGCAATGGTTCGGTGTTTGGCGTTGCTTGTAACGGCGGTGGAAACTCGCCATCTTGCAGACTCTGCGCCACGATCGGCTGCAAAAAGCCAACCGGTTTAACCACAGGCGAAGCTGCGACGCTGGACTGCATCGCGGCCGTTGCGATTCGACCGGTGTTGACCGTCGTTGCTGGCTTATCGATTTTTTGAACCAGTTGATGCCAATCGTTAGTCAGTTCAGCAGGTCCTTCGTATTGCAACTTGCCATTCTTGCGGTCGACCAGCATTACGAATTTCTGGCCCGATTTTGCAGGCAGTCCGACTCGTACAAAGCGTCCGTCCTTCGAAGCAGTCGCCCGAACTTGGTCGCCCCAAACCTCCATCAACTTTGTCTCAAACTCGTTAATCGAAACCGTACGTAGCTGGTGAAAACCACTTTGCTGGGGCGGCGTGTAAGACGCTTGCAAACCGCTTGAAGCCTTCTTCGCAGGAATGCCGCCTTGACCGACCAACACCTTGGCCTGCGTGCGATTTGGAATCGAGTATTTCGTTTGACCGTTGAAGCCCAGCAATTGATTCACAACCGTTTGGCTGACCGCACCCGTTTGCTGGCCGTTTGAAACCTGAACTGCGGATGCCTGCTGAACCTGACTCTGCTGTTCAACAGCGGGGTTTGCCTGAACCGCAGACGCTTTTTGGACTTGTGCCGGCATCGCAGCGGACTGCCGGAGACCTGTTTGAACATTCGCTAGCCGTCCGGTCGCGCGTCTTTGATCCAGCGATGGCAATTCTGAAAACCGATGCTCTTTTTCATTCAAAATCGAATCGAGAACCGTTGCGTGCGGCGTGGCTTGGGGGCCTGCGTCTGCATTTTGAGCACAGGTATAGTTCGCCGTGCCAAGCCAAAAACTGGCTGTCGCGGCAATGGTTGCAGCAGCACAGCGAATCGCGGATCCAGATTTTCTCAATCGGATAGCCATAGTTGGGTCCTATTTTTTTTAAAAAATATTGGGTGGCGCGGGTACCACGAAAGAGATCTGCTTGCGGGTTTGCAGCTTCCCTTTCAATCCAATTTTTCGGCACTGACCAACCAGTCCATAGAACAAAAAGAACTAGTAAGATCGGAAAAACGAGATTCTTTTGACATCCTGTGGTAGTCTGGGCAACCTGCCTTAAATTTACTGGCCAGCGTTGTCTTTTGGTGTCATAAATCGCAAACGGGTCTCGATTGAAGTTCGCAAATTTGCACGCCGAAGATGGAATTCAGCCGTGCATTGCGATACAAAATGCGTTTCGCTGGCGACTGGTAAACGTCAAAGATGGCGAAATAGTCGCCGAGTCCTAATTGAAAAAAACGATGCCCCGAATAAAACCATTTAAAGCATTGCGACCGGCCGAAGGTTCGGCGGCGCGGGTTGCCAGCGTTCCCTACGATGTTGTCAGCCGAGACGAAGCGCTCGCGTTGGCCGCCGGGAATGACGATTCATTTTTGCATGTGATTCGCCCCGACATCGACCTACCGGCCAACGCGGATGCTTATGGTGACGGGATCTATGAAAAGGCGTTGGAGAATTTATCCGCGTTTCGCGACCGGGGCACTCTGGTCCAAGACCCAGCACCGGCTTTGTTTTTGTATCAACAGACCATGGATGGCAAATCGCAATGCGGCGTTGTCGCTTGCTGCCATCTGGACGACTACGAAAACAATCTCATCCTCAAACACGAATTCACTCGTCCTGTCAAAGAAAACGACCGAACCCGTCACTTGCTGACGCTCAGAGCCAACACGGGGCCGGTGTTTTTAACTTATCGAAACGACGGTCCGATCGATTCGCTGGTCGATACCGCCAAAGCATCCCAACCACTTGAAGACTTTGTTTCGAGCGACGGTGTAGCGCACACGATTTGGAAAATCGATCAAACCGACGCGATGGTGACGGCTTTTGAGCAGGTACCTCAATTTTATATTGCCGACGGTCACCATCGCGCCGCCAGCGCCTTGCGGGCTCGCCAAGAACTCAAACAAAACACCAGCGATCATACGGGCGACGAAGGCTACAACTGGTTTTTGACGGTTCTATTCCCATCGGACCAGCTGAACATTTTACCGTACAACCGAATTGTGGCGGATACAAACGGGCTGACGGAAACTGAATTATTTGAACAGCTATCTGTCGCGGGGAAGGTTCGCTCGACGGATTCTAAATCGCCCCAGTCAGCGGGTTGCATTCATTTTTATTACGGCGGATCGTGGTACGAATTGGAATTCAAATCAGAAATTGACCAGTCGCCGTCGGTCGTCAAGCAGCTGGACGTGGCGATGCTAGAAACACGAATCTTAGCGCCCATTTTTGGCATCGGCGACGTGCGAACTGATCCGCGGATTGATTTCGTTGGCGGTATTCGCGGGCCCGAGGAGTTAGAAAAACAAGTTGATTCCGGAGACTGGGCGATCGCGTTTTCGATGTATCCTACTTCTATCGATCAATTGATGGCAGTGTCTGACGCCGGCCAAGTGATGCCGCCCAAAAGCACTTGGTTCGAACCAAAGCTCCGCAGCGGACTATTTACACACTTATTAGACTAACCCCAGCCGGATCCGTTTGTAGTCTTTGGTTTCTGCAGTATGTCGCGAAAAGGTTGGAGATGTGAAATGTGATATGTGATATGTGAAATGTGAGATATGAGATATGAAATATGAAATATGAGATGTGAGATGTGAAATGTGAAATGTGAGATATGAGATGTGAGATGTGAAATTTCAAATTTCGATCACCAACCGACATCAAAAACGCTCAACCTCTATAAACATCGACACCACAACCAACCCACAACTAGCCAAAAACCAGCCCACAACCAGCCCACAACCAACCCACAAACAACCCACAAGCAGCCCACAACCAACTCACAAGCAACCCACAAGCAGCCCACAACCAACTCACAAGCAACCCACAAGCAGCCCACAAACGGCCTTTGAATCCACCAAAACCAACAGCTCGAAAA
>CAZROJ010000080.1:3519-9286 GCA_964601665.1 uncultured Pirellulaceae bacterium | reverse complement strand
CCCACAAGCAGCCCACAAACGGCCTTTGAATCCACCAAAACCAACAGCTCGAAAAACGTTTCTTTTCCAAATTCCACCCTTAAAACCGTTTTTTTGAAAATCCATCACTCGGCCACACGAATTGTCTGTCCCAGCAACGTCTCAACTCATCCCGTGCAAAAATGAATCTAAACAGCCAAACACGCGTCGTTATTGGAGGCCTAATCTGGGTGGGGCTGATCAGCGCAATCGTATTTTCGGTACGTCACATCAGCACCGATTCGCCCGAATCAGTAGCTCAACTGGCCACCTACGTATCGCGTCAACGCCGCCAAATCCAACTGGATTTGCCGATGGATTTGCCGCTGCGAGTGCGTGACCCGATCTATCTGGCCGGTTCAACGGACGCCAGCCCGATCGGCATGGTTTCACGGATTGAAGACAATCGAGAGGGCCGTGACAAAGTCTGGGTTTCCATGTTCGGAAGCTGCCCGCCGATTGTCGCGGGCGACCGTTTGCAATTCCATTCAGCTCCCGACTCCGTCGACTGGATGCTTCGCACGATGTTCCACGACAAAAAGCAAGACGAACTCAAACGACTGATCCAAACGGCCGTTCAAGACAATCAGACCGAACTGATCGCCGCCTTCAAACCCGTGGTGATGTCATCGTTGTCCGTAGCCGGCACGCTGGTTAAAAAAGACCTGCAGAATGCGATTTTGGCTCGACAATCGCAATTAAAAGAATTGGGCAATCGCTACCAGAACGATGTCCTGCAAAAAAAGCTAATGCCGGTTTTTGAATCGGAGGTCTGGCCGATTGTTCAAGCCGAAAGCGAACCGTTAGCGACGAAAATAAGTCGCGAGATCTGGGATGAAGTTTCTGTTTTTGGTTTTGGCTGGCGTTACTTGTACGACCGATCGCCGCTACCCGAACGCAACCTGACCGAACGTAAGTTTAAACAGTTTGTCGATGAAAAGGCCAAACCAATTATCGCGTCGCATTTGGATGAATTTGTCGAACTGCAAAAAAAGATCTCCGCCAAAGTCGTGGCTAACGAAAAAGTTAAACAAGCTGTCAGCGAGAGCATTCGATCGGCAGCGGATGATCCCGAATTGCAAAAATTGTTGGCCGAGGTATTCCAAGAGGTTTTCATCAAAAACTCGCGACTACACGAAACGATCGCCAAACAATGGAGTTCGCCAGACGCTCAACAAGCTTTCGCAACCGCCAACTCAAAACTCGACCCCGTGATTCGACAGATTGGCGTATCGCTGTTTGGAACACCCGACGGCGGCATCACGCCAGAATTTGCAAAAGTCCTACGCCGACGAATTTTGCATAAAGACAGCAAGTGGTTCACGCTGCACCTGCAGGATGACACCACAGACGCGGATCGAGATCGCTCGAAACCGTTCCCCAACGTGCTGCCAGTTTCGCTTTCACGAATCGACACCAACGCCCCGATTTTCCTGAAAGGGGAGAACGTTGAGTAAAAACAATCAATCGGAATCCAAGTCGGATCTGAATTCACAAACCAATAATGCTTCACGAACGAACAAAACTTCGCCCCCGGCCAAAGCATCCCAAGCGGCCGCGATTACGCTGACTGATGTGGCCGTTCGAGCTGGCAAACAAACATTACTTTCGGAGGTTAACGCGACCTTTCCCGCTGGTGAGATTTCGTTGATCGTGGGGCCAAGTGGCGTTGGCAAATCAATTTTGCTGCGAATTACCGCTGGCTTGATCGATCAAGAAGACGGTGGGATTCGGTGGCAAGGCCAAGTCAGGATTGGAAACGAAAAGGCAGTCGCCGGACGCGCTGGGGTGGTGTTCCAGTCGTTTGCCTTGTTCGACGAACTATCGCCGGTCAACAACCTGGCGTTCGCTCAGGCCTGCGGCGGGTCTCAAGCGACAACCGATCCGCCGATCGAATTGCTGAATCAATTGCGAGTTCCATCCAAGGTACCAACGTCGCGTTTGAGCGGCGGGCAGCGACAGCGTTTGGCGATCGCGCGAACCTTGGCCTACAACCCCAGCGCAATTCTGTACGATGAACCGACTTCCGGATTGGACCCGGAAACTGGCAAACAAGTGGCCAAGTTGATCCGCGACACGCACGACCAGTACGCCAAGACCTCAATCATCGTGACGCACGATTATTTATCGTTGATGCCGATTGCCGACCGCATTTTCATGCTGGATTCCGAAGCGGGCAAGGTAATTGAAATTGAACGAGCCGAATGGGAACAAATCCCGGCTCGACTGGCTCCACTTGCCTCCGCCACCAATCACAAACATGACACAATCGAAGAGGCCTCAACTGGCCAGCGATGGCGGGAATGGATTGGCAATTTATTTTTGAGCACGACCGCGTTTTTTGTGACCGCACTGGCGTCCGTGATGAGCCTGATTCCTCTGTGGAAATCGCCGACTTGGGGAATGCGGTTTTTTGGGCATTACTCGCGGATGGTTTTTGGGCCGACCGCGATCATTTATTTAATCGCCGCTGGATTGATCTCAGGCTTCGTCACGACGTACTTTACTTTTAAATTTTTGCCCTATTCGTCCTACACCGAACCGTTGCTGGTCGAGGACTTGCTGACGGCACTCGGCTTTGCCATGTATCGAATTTTTGTTCCCGTGTTGTCGTGTGTCCTGATCGCTGCTCGCTGCGGCGCGGCGGTCACGTCGGACATCGGCGGACGCGAATATGGAAACCAAATTGACGCGATGCGGACATTCGGTGCCAAGCCAACTTACTACTTGTTGACGCCGATCGTGTGGTCGTTTTTGATCGGCACACCTTTACTGTGCTTTGCGTCGTACTACGCGGCGAAATACACCAGTCTGGTGACGTTTGTTTTAACCGATCCAGTACACGGTCCTGATTTTTGGCAAATTCACTTTCACCGCGGCGTGGATGTTGCCGGGCAGTGGACCTACAAAGGATTCGGCTGGCTGATTTCGAAATTGCTCTGCAGCGGATTCGGCACGGCGGTCATCGCTTACTACCAAGGTCGAAAACCCAAGTACTCGACTTCGGACGTCAGTCGTAGCGTGACGGCCACGATCCTTTGGGCGACGTTGCTGTCGCTGTTTATCCACTTCTTGTTCGCACTGTTCGAATTCGAAGGGGTCGTGCCCAAGTGATGGTTCGCAAGATTTGTTAAACCACCGAAGGTTTTCCTGACGATCCTGTTACGGATGACGTTTGGACGATCGGCGATGACGAAGTGGCATTCAGCCTTGTGCCCAGGTTGGCCAGCAGAGCATCGCAGGCGTCGGCAGGTAATGGTCGACCCAAGAAATTGCCTTGGTAAGCACAGCAATTGTTTTCCTTCAAAAAGTCCAATTGCGTCTGTGTCTCCACGCCTTCGGCCAAGACTTCCATATCCAGGCTCTGCCCCAACACGATAATACTGGACGCGATTGTTCCGTCGTCATGGGCTGGAATGTCTTTGATAAATTCGCGGTCGATTTTAAGTTGATCAATCGGCAGATGCTTAAGGTAGGCCAGCGAAGAATATCCGGTTCCGAAATCGTCGACGCTGATTCGGGTTCCAAACTGTTTTAGTTCGAACAGTTTTTGGTTCGTGTTTTCCAAATCTTGAATCAACAGGCCTTCGGTAATTTCCAATTCGACTTGACCGGGATCGACATCATAGCGGCGAATAGTTTCAATCACACGCTTGGAAAAATTAGCCTCACGGAATTGCACGGGACTAATGTTGACCGCGATGTTCACTCGGTGCCCTTGTTTGTTCCACCGGGCGGCTTGTTCGCAAGAACGTTCGAGCACCCATTGGCCGACTTCGACAATTTTTCCGTTGCCCTCCAGCAGCGGAATAAACTGCAGCGGCGGCACGCGTTTGCCTTCACTATTCCAGCGTAGCAAACTTTCGAAACCAACAATTTCGCCCGTCTCAATTTTACTCTGCGGTTGAAAAACCAGTTCAAATTCTTCTCGTTTGAGTGCCCCAGCCAATCGATTTTCTGCCGATCGGCGGACCAACAACGCTTCGGTCATTTCGGAGCGATACATTGCCAAACCTTTGTTGGCTTCTTTAGCCTCGTACATCGCCGTGTCAGCGAAAGTGAAAAGTTCATTGGCACATTGGCTGTCCCGTGGCGCGAGACTCGAACCGATACTGACCCCGACATGCAATTCTTGATTTTCGATGGTCATCGGTTTTGCGATAGCTTCAACAATGCGGCGTGCCACAGTCTCGATTTCTTCTGCGGATTTTGCACTGCGAACGATGACGGTAAATTCGTCGCCGCCCAAGCGTGAAACCAAATCGCCGTCGCGCACGATCCTTTCCAGTCGACGTGCGGCTACTTTTAAGACTTCGTCGCCCACGGCATGGCCCAGTGTATCGTTGATGACTTTGAAACCGTCCATGTCCAGCACCAACAGAGCCATTTGCCGGCCCGATTGAACGGATTCGTCGACAAGTTCGCTCAATCGATTCTGGAAACGGAAACGGTTGGCCAGCCCCGTTAGCGGATCAAAACAAGCCAACTGGTTGAGCTCTTCCGCTTTGACGGTCAATCGATCGGTCGTGGAACGCAGCTGAGTATCGTCGCGTAGCGTGCCAAAAATCCCAACGACTTGACCATCATCGTCACGTTCGAAAATTCCGCGACAGTTCACATGCTTCTGTTCGGGTGCTTCAATGGTCAATTCGTCATTGAAACTGCCTTTGCCACTGATCACATGAGTTGCAAAATGATTTAAGAATCGTTGCCCACCAGTTTTGCCCCACACCGCAACAAACTCTTTCAAACTTACTTTTGATTGAACGGCGTCCAAGTTACAAATCAAAGCCGCTTGCGTGGACAGTTCAACTAATTCGGTTTTTGGATTCCAACACCAGTGACCGACGCCAGCTGTTTCTTCGGCCATCTCCAATAGACGCGTTTTCTCACGGAGCGACTCGGAGACTCTTTTTAGATGTCCCGTTCGATTGTTAAAGAACTTTTCGGATTCAAACGACAACCACAGCGCCGTCCCGATCGTGCCCACTTCGCGAAAAATGCTGTCGAACGAATCGACAAAGGTGTAACCCAATTCCACGTGCCGGACATAATCGGCGACCGAAAGACTAAAGAGCGCGATGCTCCACACAAAGGCAACTTTGAATCCAACTAACTGGGCAGCCAAGAAGACAACAATCGGAAAGAACACGGCCGACTGGGAATGCTCGCCGCCGGTTACCATTGTGTAGCCACAAAGGATTAAAACGTTGCAGCACAAGAATAGGTTTGCCAAGAATGATCGCGCGTTGGGCCACTTTTTTAACAAACCTAATGTTGAAAACGACGTGGCTAAGCCAGCCATCGCGAAGCCGGCGACCAAGTAGTTGCCCCACAATGAGCTTGAAAGACAGAGCAATACCCACGCCGTGCCCGTGATCTTCCCGAAATACTCAAGAAGCTGAAGGCGGTAGCCGAGTGCTGAATCGTGATCGGGGGAACCGTCAACTTTTCGATGCCAAAACATGCGAATCTGTAGCGAGTAAAAGAAGGCAAAACAAAGGACTTCAGCGGCCTGATATAACTCAGCCGCAACCAACCCTAGGTTTTGAATCTGGCCCAATCGGTGGGGACCAAGATTATCACGCAAGAACGTTGATTCTTAACACAGCCCGCTCTCCAAAATCGCTACAACCGGACTAGCCCGCCCAAGCTGCCAACCAATTTTAAACGTGGCAAACGCATTTTGGACACGTCCAGCACCGACAATCGGCCAAGGCAGCGTTCGCTTATCCGTCCACTCTATCCG
>CAZROJ010000080.1:0-3419 GCA_964601665.1 uncultured Pirellulaceae bacterium | reverse complement strand
TATCCGTCCACTCTATCCGACCACTTTATCTACCCATCCAGTCGCAGCCACGGCGGTAGCCGAGCGGCCTTGCCGTCGGGGGACATTGCCGCGATCACGGTTTCGCCGCTGGCCACCAATTCACCTTTTAAAAATATCTCGTACTGGTGAGTGATCCGAACTTTTTTTGCCTTCACGACACGAGCCTTAATCGTCAGCAGATCATCGTATTCAGCCCCTCGGAAGTAGTTACAGGTTGCTTTGACCACGACCAGAAAAATCCCTTCGGCCTCCAAGTTTTTGTAGTTCCGGCCGCTGGCCCGCAGCATTTCGACACGAGCGATCTCAAAATAGTTCAGGTAGTTCGAGTGGTGAACGCGACCTTGCGCGTCCGTTTCCCGATACCGAACTCGCAGCTGAAACTCAAACTCGCGTTTGACTGCGGGCAGTGTACCGGGCATTGATTGTTTATCTGTCGTTTCTGGCTGCTCGTCTTGCATGGTGTTCCGTTTTAAATCGATTACAATATCGCAGTGTCAAATCGTCCATAGAAAAATTAACCTTCACCGGAGTATCGACAAGCATGAGTCAAGGAGATGATTTCAATTCAATTGTCGACTACGACACGATGCGAGGGCAAGACTATCCTGCCATTCGTCAATTTACCGTTTTTCTGGAAAACCGAGTTGGTATTTTAACCAGCCTTGTCCGGCGTTTCTCGGGCACGAAGGTTCGCGTGTTGTCGCTGAATATTATTGATTCGACCGAATGCAGTTTTGTCAGAATTATATTCAGCCACCCCGAACAGGGCCGCGAAATCCTCGAACGCGCCGGCTTGGCGATGGTGGAAAGCGATTTGTTGGCGGTCGAGTTGAACGATGTGCAGCAACCGCTGTTGCAGCTCTTTTCAGCATTGCTGCAGGCCGAAGTCAATTTGGTGCAAACGTGCACTTTGATGGTACCAAACTACGACGGCAACGTGCTGGGCATCATGGTCGACAATATTGACTTGGCCCGAGAAATCCTGACCTCGAATGGATTTAACGTACTGACCGAAAATGAACTGCAGGACATGACCAAGTAAAAACATCGATCGATTGCGTCGTCACTCGATTCTCACCACCGTTTGTCGAACCGTTGATTGATTTGGCAATCCCTTTGCCGGCCACCGCATCGCCACTTTTTTAAGAAGCCGCTCCCCATGCCGATTCGCGTCACTTGCACCAAATGCCACGCCCGCTTCAACGTCAGCGAAAAATTTGCGGGCAAAGAGGGCCCGTGCCCGAAATGCAAAACGAAGATTCGTATTCCACTGCCGTCGGAAGAGGTGACGATCTCCGAGCCCGTTCAAAAAGGGCCGACCGACACGCAAGGCAAAGCGATCATCGACCCGATCATACGACAGGAAACCAATCTGTCGGGTCTGCAAATCACATTGCTGGCGGTCGGCATTATTGGTTTTTTTGTCGTGGCGTTGGTGCTGCGATTTATGATCGAGCCCGCCGCTTGGAACACGACGGTCGGCTGGGTGTTATTGAGCATCGGCGCGATCGCGATCGCCGTTCCAATTATCTTTATCGCCTACTCCTTGTTCCGCGACCAAGAACGCGAAGGATTCCTGGGCAACGACCTTTGGAAACGAGTCGCCGTTTGTGCGGTCGTTTATGCGGCAGCCTGGATCATGTTGCCGATCGCGGAATACGCCTTTGGTGGCCGGTATGAAACGGGGTCTTACATTCTGGCCGCCGTCGCGATGTTCGCCGCTGGAACCGTTGCCGCGATCGCCTGTTTTGAGTTCGAATGGCTAATGGGCTCGGCTCATTACGGTCTGTATTTTGGCATCGCGCTGCTAGGCCGAATCTTGGCGGGCCTGCCAGCACTTCCAGTCACTCCGTCGGCCATTAAATCCGGCACGCCCAGAACAACTTGGCTGATCGATCAAAGCCGCGAATGGTTGCCGCAACTTTGTGACACGCTGACTGGTTGTTCAAATTTCATTTGATGTTTATGAGCATTCGCGAACTGCCCGAACTTGCCGCATTAAATGGTTCGGGATCGTTAATTCGAATCCCCAACCAAATCGATGTGCCAGTTTCCGATCGCGTCTTGCGCTTGATCGACACGCCAGCGTTTCAGCGACTGGCCAATGTCAGCCAGCTGGGAGTGGTGCGTTTTGTCTATCCCGGTGCGACCCACAATCGATTCGAGCATTCGCTGGGCGTCTACCGCAATACGCTATTGTTTTTGCAGCACCTAACTTCCGAGCCCCGGTTTTGCGATTCGGTATCGCCGCGACAAGCCGAGCTGCTTATTTTGGCGGCTTTGTTTCACGATGTCGGCCACTGGCCCTTTGCCCACCCCATCGAAGACATTCGCTTGGACGGCTTACCCTCGCATGAAGAATTTGCGGGTAATTACTTACGCAGTCCGCCGCTAGTTTCGCTGTTGGCAACCGACTGGGATGTGACTCCCAACGAGGTTTTGGACACGATCAACCGCCGCGGCGATAGCGTTGGCGAAAAGCTGATCGGATCGATTCTGTCGGGACCCATCGATATCGACAAAATGGATTACCTGTACCGCGACAGCCTCCACGCGGGCGTACCTTACGGCCAAAACTTTGATGCTCCGCGACTCATTAAAAGTTTGTGCTTGAATTCTTCAGGAGACAAACTGGCGATCACACGCAAAGGAAAAACCGCTGCCGAGCTGATGGTTTTCGCTCGATACGTCATGTTCAGCGAAGTCTACTGGCACCATGCCGTTCGCAGCGCTACCGCGATGTTGCAACGAGCGTTTTTCAGGTGGCACCAAACCGTTGTCGATCGAACACCTGGAACCGACCCTCACACCAACGGGATTCAAGACCAATTGCGACACCTGTTCGAAATGTCAGAAAATGAAATGATTTCGGAACTGATTTCCCAAGGAACGGGAACCACGACCGAAACACTCTTAAGCGATTTATTCGGCGCTCGCCGAAGACTCTATAAACGAATTGCTTCCTTTGACATGGACAACAATGAAACCGTTTACTTAGCGATCGCCAGACAGCCCTATTCGGAACTCGTTGCACTTGCTGAACGACTCAGTCGGCGCATCGAGTCAACCCTTGGGATTACAGTGTCACCTGATTCCGTCCTGATCGATGCGCCACCTGTTGGTTTGGAAGTCCAATTTGATGTCGACGTATTTGATCCCGAGTCCAACACATTCCGCAAGCTTGGCGACGTTTCGCCAGTAGTCAAAACATTGGCCCAACGGCAATTCGACGACTTCGTCAAACAGGTCCGCGTTTTCGTGGAACCCGACCTTAAAATCCAAATTCAGAATGCCAAAATCGACGTCGCATTCATGATCGCTAAAATCGTTTAATGCACGTTTGATTAATTGGACAGCGCCACTTTCCGCATTTCATTAGTAAAAACCTTGGTTTTCCG
>CAZROJ010000079.1:14109-19913 GCA_964601665.1 uncultured Pirellulaceae bacterium | reverse complement strand
TGAAAGGAGGTGTTTTGTGAATTATTTCTGTACAAGCCGACGAGGTGGTAACGCCTAGACGGTTGCCGGCGGGTTGCCGTGGCAGCCACCATTCGTCTTGAGGATTTTACAGAACCCTCAAACGATAAATCGTTTTGCCGCTGTCGATGGACTTTCCGTCGGCAGCGGCTTTTTCGTGCGCTTTTCCAACGGAGCAACTGAAACTTGCTAGGCCAGTTCAAACTTTCTGGAAAAAATGTTGACACCACTGCTCAGGATCAACACAAACGCGATTTTCTTTGAACCCCAAAGAAACGAATTGTTTTTCTTCCCACGCGCTATCGACGACCAAAAAATCGATACACACTCAGTCGCAACATCCACTCGCTGGTTGCCCAGGCCACGGAAAACAAGGAAAAACATGAAATACGATCTCGTTGTCATTGGCAGTGGCCCAGCTGGTCAAAAGGGCGCTTTCGCAGCCGCCAAACTTGGCAAAAAAGTTGCCATCGTCGAACATCGTCATCAATGCTTGGGCGGCGTTTGCCTGCATAGCGGCACGATCCCGTCCAAGACCCTGCGCGAGGCGATTTTGTACTTGACTGGATTCCGCCAACGAGACGTTTACACGGAACGCTTTCGCGGCAAACGCAATATTACGATGGATACGTTACGGCGAAAATTGAAAAGCGTGATCGATACCGAATTGGACGTCATCCGGGAACAATTCGATCGAAACAACGTCGACATCATCGGTGGACGCGGATCTTTCATCGATCGCAACCATTTGTCGGTCGAACGAGGCGAAGACTCCAGCATCGTCTCGACCGATAAAGTTCTGGTCGCGTGCGGAACCCGGCCATCAAGGCCCGACCATATTCCCTTCGATGGTCAGACGGTTTTCGACAGTGACGAAATCTTGAACATCAACCAAATCCCACGTTCAATGGTCGTGATTGGTGCCGGAGTGATCGGGATCGAATACGCGATCATGTTTGCCACGCTGGGCGTCGAGGTCACGGTGGTGGATGGCCGGACGAGCCTATTGGAATTTTGCGATACCGAGATCGTGGACTATTTATTGTTTAGTGCGCGGACATTGAACATGCGTTTTCGTCTGGGAGAAAATGTCGAGACCGTGATCCGTCGAAGCGACAACCAAGTCGCCGTTAAACTAGAAAGCCAAAAACACTTGGTCGCCGAAACAGCTTTGTTCTCGGTCGGTCGCGAGGGAGAAGCGGACTCGCTGAATTTAGAATCAATTAATTTAGCGCCGAACAAACGCGGCCGCTTGGACATCAACGAAAATTACCAAACCGCGGTCGACAACATCTATGCCGTCGGCGACATCGTGGGCTTTCCTTCGTTGGCCAGTTCGGCGATGGAGCAGGGGCGACGAGCGGCATTGCATGCGTTTGGGCAATCGGTCAGTCCGCTGGGCGACATCCCTTATGGTCTATACACCATTCCCGAAATTTCAATGATCGGACGCAGCGAACAACAACTGACGGCCGAGCGAGTGCCTTACGAAGTCGGAATCGCTCGGTATCACGAAATCGCTCGAGGACAAATTATCGGCGATGATACGGGTATGCTGAAGATTCTTTTCCATCGCGAAACACTGGAAATCTTGGGCGTTCACTGCATCGGTGACCTCGCAACTGAGATTGTTCACATCGGCCAAGCCGTGATGCAGCTGGGCGGGAAACTGGACTACTTCTGCGACACGGTTTTCAATTACCCGACCATGGCCGAGGCTTACCGGGTTGCGGCCTTCAATGGGATGAATCGATTGAGCACGGAACACGAAATAATGGCCGAAGAAATGACGCGCTCAAGTGACCCAGTTGCCAATTTGGACAAAATCAGTGCCGCGATTAGCGCCTGCGAAACGCCTGTCGTTTTAATGCCCAACGTGACGATTTGATGCGTTGAAAAAACGAGTGCTGTTGGTTGGCCTAGGAACGTATCCCACAACCGGTGAGCCGACGACGCTAGTTGCGGGCATTTTGAGTTTTGAGATAAACACTAAGTTTCCCCTACGGGCTCTCCTTTTTGGCGTCAATTTTTTGGTGCCAATTTTTTTACAACAGCGATAGAAACTGTGGCAAAAATTTACGATGCGCTCGCGCTCGGTGGCTGATCATCGACTTGACCTCGTCGCCCAGCTGAGCGAACGTTTGGTGGTATTCGACCAGCCAGAACAGAGGGTCATACCCAAAACCACCCTCGCCAATCGGGCTCTTTAAAATCCGACCGAAACATCGAGCCTCACAGCTAATCCGCACCTTGCCGTCCGGGTCCGACAACGCCATGTGCGACGTGTACCAAGCGGTCCGTTTTTTCGCTGGCACGTCGACTAGCTTTTCAAGCAACAAAGCATTGTTCTTTTCGTCGGTCGCGTCGGGGCCGGAAAACCGAGCGGAAAAAATCCCGGGAGCACCGTCCAACGCTTCAACGCTCAACCCTGAATCTTCGCCCAGCACCCACGCGTTGAGATGTTTGGCTTGTTCGGCTGCTTTAAGCTGAGCGTTTTCTTGAAACGAGTTTCCGGTTTCGTCCACTTCGATCGAGCCATCAATCTCGGCCAAACTTTTAACCGCCACGTCGGTATTGCCCAGCAGCAATTTCATCTCGCGCAGCTTCTTGGCGTTGTTCGTTCCCAGCACTAATTCAAATGTCATTGCAGCTCTTTCAAGATTTGGTCGGCCGGCAAACTTTTAGATAATTCGGATGCTCCGCTTGACCGGTGATCTCGTACAAAAACCGGCTGGGGATGGTATCCCGCGCCTTGCCCCACTTCATTCGGGTAAGACACATTGACATCGTCAGTCGTTCTTCCGCCCGCGTCACGCCCACGTAGAACAGTCGACGTTCTTCATCGACACTGCGGTCGTCCTCCAAAGATCGATGATGCGGCAAGATCCCTTCTTCCATGCCGACGATATAGACTTCGGGAAACTCGAGCCCTTTAGAGCTGTGCATTGTCATCAAGGCGATTGCATTTTTCTTAAGCTGTTTTTCTTTTTCATCGCTGGCGTCCTGTTCGCCCAGCAGCAGCTTGTCCAAAAAATCCGACAGCCGAGGTTTCGACGAACGGTCCTCATATTCGGCAACCGAGTTAACGATTTGTTCGACCGTATTCCACCGCGTTTCGAATTCGTTGGGGTCGTTATAAATCCGTTCCAGTTCTTTGCGGTACTGGGTCGATTCGATCATATTACGAGCAAGGTCCACCAGCGAATCGCCGGGCGTTTGGTACGAGACGTCCTCGACAATGCGAAGCAGCTGATCCAAGCCGCGATTGGTCGGCGTGGTCAATTTAGGACGCGGCTGCTTGCCCGAGATGATATCCCAGAGCGGAATTTTGTTTTTGATCGAATGGTTCAGCAGCGTTTCGACCGATTTTTTTCCGATCCCCCGCGGCGGTGTATTGATCACTCGCAAAATCGAAATTTCGTCTGGCTTTTCGTCCAGCAAACGCAGGTAGGCCAGCAAATCCTTGACCTCCTTGCGATCGAAAAATGACATGCCGCCAACCAGCACGTAAGGCAGCTTTGCTTTTCGCAGTTCGGTTTCAAAAATCCGCGGCTGCTCATTCGTGCGAAACAAAATCGCAAAGTCGCGCGGCTCCCGACCGGGCACCTCCAGTCGCCGCCGAAGATCGTAAACCGTTTCTTGAGCTTCCACGGTTTCGTTGGGGTACTGGCGAATCGTCGGCTTTTCACCGTTGGGCCGGGCTGCGCGTAAAATTTTGTCGTGGCGCGTCTTATTAAACCGGATCAACGTATTGGCGAATTCGATGATCGCTTCGGTCGAACGGTAATTGTCTTCCAAGCGAATGACCTTCGCGTCGGGCCAGTCTTTGTGGAAGCTCAGAATGTGTTCGACTTCGGCTCCGCGCCAGCCGTAGATCGATTGATCGTCATCACCGACAACGCACAAATTGCGATGCGGATCGGCCAAGGCTTTCACGATGCGGTACTGGCTGGTGTTGGTGTCTTGGTATTCGTCGACCAAGATATGGTCAAACCGCGCGGCTTCAGCCTGACGAATCGAATCGTGTTCGTGAAAAAGTCGCTCGGTCAGCAGCAACAAATCATCAAAGTCGACGGCTCCTGAAAGTTTCAATTGTCTTTGATACCGCCCGTAGCCAATTGCCGCCAGATGTTGAGCGTCCGTGTCGCTGGCCAATTCGGCTTGGCGTGGATCGTAAGATTTGCATTTCCAATGCCCGATCCAGTGCAGCATTTGGTTGGGGGCGAGCAGCTTGTCGGCGATGTTCATCTCGCGCAAAATCGATCGAGCGAGGCTCTCTTGATCGCCTCGATTGTAAATCGCAAACTTTTTTGGGTAGCCCAGCGTTTCAATTCGACGGCGCAAAATTCGGACGCACAGCGAATGAAAAGTCGAAATCGTGGGCGTGTTTTCTTCGTCTTCGGCAGACTTTTTTGGCTTTTTAAGAAACTTGCCTCGCTGCGGAGCTCGGGCACCTTTGAGCATCTTGCCCAGCCGCTCCTTCATCTCGTTGGCGGCTTTGTTAGTAAAAGTCATGCCCAAAATACGACCGCCGGGGACGCCCGTCTGGATCAATTTTGCAATTCGAAACGTGATAACACGCGTTTTCCCCGTTCCCGCACCGGCCAAAACCAACATCGGCCCGGAAAGAGTGTTAACGGCTTCGGCTTGAAATGGATTGAGACCGCTCATTGAGGCATTTGGGGCGTGCTGATTGATAATGCCAAAGACTATCGAAGGTCGGCAAGAATGAACAGTCGAAACGTATTCGGTCAACCGATAGTAATCGTCGGCTTCGGCATCGATGTCGCTATTGACCGTTTTAATCGATCGTTCATATACTATGCGATCACAGAAAGCCACGTTGGCTACCGAAAGCAATTGTTTTCGAACACCTGAATTCTGTCCAAGTAATGGTCAAGGACTGACCACCACGAGACTACCATGGCCCAAAAATCGGCACTCAAGAAACGCCCGGACCCGCGCAAACCTCAAGACTTGCCAAAGCCGAGCGAACTTCCCAAGTTTGACGAGACTCCGGAAGAATTAACCGGCGCGGATAAGCTCGTCGAAACTCTCAAGCCGCACATTACAACCATTGCCCTGTTGGCCTTGGCGGTTGTTTTGGGCATTGTCGCAATTGCCATGTGGACGTCTGCTGGTTTTCAGCAGGACGCGATCAAGTGGCAAGAGTTCACTCAGTCGAACTTCATCGACCTGCAAACCCAAGACACCAAAAACCTCGACGGCGTCGCCAGTCAGTATCCCAACGACACCGCTGGGATGTATAGCGCTCTATTGTCGGGCGATATCCAGCTACGCAAAGGCCTGTCGATGTTGGCCAAAGACCGCGAAGGGGGTCTGAACGCGATTCGCAAAGCCAAGAGCAGTTTTCAATCGATCGTCGATGCCGACGATTCGGTCAAAAATCAATTGTTGAGCCAACGGTCGCAGTTTTGTTTGGCATACGCTCACGAGAGTCTCGGCGAACTGGACAAAGCTAAAAAGCTATACCAAGAATTCGTCGATGCGGCACCGGAAGCCGCCTTGGCTGATTCTGCCAAACGCGGCATCCAGCGATGTGGCAACCAAGACATGGCATCGCTGTACGACACCTTTGTCAATTTTGAAGAGAAGATCATCGGCGAAGCCCCCGGTCCTGCGGTTCCAGAAAAAGTTACGCTCGGTGACTTCCCTGTCATCGAAGCCGAGGCCGGCGTCGTGCCGCCCAAGGGTGACGAAACGGATACAAAAATGAATGCAGACGCGGTCGCTGAAGAAAAAGCCAAAGCCGAAGCCGCTGAAAA
>CAZROJ010000079.1:6101-14009 GCA_964601665.1 uncultured Pirellulaceae bacterium | reverse complement strand
GCAAATCCCTCGTAATGCAAATCCCTCGCGTGCGTCACTGCTCTTTAACCGCCGGCAGAAATAGCTGGGAATGATTCTATTTTGGCTGCGTCCAATTGTACGCCTTGAATCTGCTGGTGTAGAATTCTTGGCTCGGCAAAATCATTGTTTTAAAACAAGAGAACCTCATGAACTTCAAACCGTTTTCGAGTGTTTATCGCACGCAATTGTTTGCGAACTTCCACGTATTCGCTGCGGTCACCGCGATCGCAATCTCAAGCATGGGAACATCTTTGATGGCTCAAGATTCCGCCGGGCCCGTCGCCGCCACGGCCGACGTTCAAAACGCCAAAGACGCAGCGAAGTCACCCGTGGAAACGCGTATGACCCCGGAACTGCTGTTGAAGCTTGGACGGCTTGGCCAAGCTTCACTATCGCCCAACGGAAACCAGATTGCTTACACCGTTCGCCGGTACGACTTGGCCGAAAACAAAGGCCGTTCGAGCCTGCACGTGGTCAACCTTGCCGACAGCAAGGACAACGTTTCCATTTCTGACTGGTCGTCCATTGGATCGCTGGACTGGGTCAAAACGCCGGCCGGCGACCGTTTGTTTTTTGAAGGAACGCCCAAAAAGAAAGACGGGGCAACGGAAGACCCGACCAATCAGGCCTATATGCTGGACGTTGTTGCCGGAGCCGTTCAACGATTAACCGATTTTGAAGACGGCATCTCTAATTTAAAAGTTGCTGCCGGTGGCGCGAAAATTGCCTTTACTCGCGATATCAAGATGGACAAAAAGGCCAGCGAAATCTACGAAGACCTGCCTGAAACCGAAGGCCGAATCATCGACACGTTGATGTATCGTCATTGGAAATCATGGCACGATTACAAATACTCGCACGTCCACGTCGCCAGCATCGGTTCCGATGGCAAGGCATCCGACCCGATCGACTTAATGACCGGTATCAAAGCCGATGCGCCCGTTCCTCCCTTTGGCGGTGGCGAACAATTTAGCTGGTCGCCTGACGGAAGCGAAATCGCCTTGACGATGAAAAACGTCAAAGATTGGGCTCAGTCGACCAACAGCGACGTGTACTTGGTCGACCTGGCGAGCGAACCCAACGCGGCCGACGCGATGGCCAACCTAAAAAACATCACCGAAAACGGTTTGGGCTACGACAACAATCCCGTCTATTCGCCCGACGGAAAATGGATTGCGTTTAATTCAATGCAACGAGCGTCGTTTGAATCGGATCGAAATCGCATCATTCTTTTTGAGCGAGAGACGGGTGTTTCGCGAGAGCTGACCGTTGGCCTGGACCAAAACGCAAACAATATCCAATGGGCTCCTGATTCAAAATCAATCGTCTTTGAATCCGAGCGCGATGGCACCAATCAGTTGTTTCAAATTCAAGTTGAAGACGGCCAACTGAAACAAGTCAGCCAAGGACGCTTCAACTGGCATACGCTGGGCTTCATCAATGACTCAACTTTGTTGACCACGCAGACCAGCATGCTGCGACCGGCGGAACTGCACCAGCTTTCGTTGTCCGATGGCGTGGATAAAAAAATAACTGCGATTAACGACGAAATTTTTGAAAATCTGAAGCTGCCAAAAATCGAAGAAAGATTCGTCGAAGCAACGGACGGCAAAAAAATTCAATGCTGGGTTATTCACCCACCCGAGTTTGACGCCGCCGCAGACAAAAAGTGGCCGATGCTGACTTATTGTCAAGGCGGACCGCAGGGGCAGATCGGCCAGTGGTTTTCTTATCGCTGGAACTTCCATTTGATGGCGGCACAGGGCTATGTTGTCTTGGCTCCTAACCGTCGCGGTCTACCGGGCTTCGGACGTGAATGGAATGACCAAATCAGCGGCGACTGGGGCGGTCAGGCCATGAAAGATATTCTGTCGACAACGGACAATATGCTGGCCGAACCCTACATCGACAAAAAACGAGTCGGCGCGGTTGGGGCGAGCTTTGGTGGGTACACGGTTTACTGGTTGATGGGCAACCATGGCGATCGCTTCCAAACCATGATCGCCCATTGCGGCGTTTACAATCTGGAATCGATGTACGGTTCGACCGAAGAATTGTTTTTCGTCAACCACGATCTGGGTGGGCCCTACTGGTCCAATCCCGAAGTCTTCGAAAAGTACCAACGCTTTTCGCCGCACCGGTTTGCCCAGAACTGGAAGACGCCGCTGATGGTGATCCACAACGAACTCGATTTCCGGGTCCCGGTGACCCAAGGTATGGAAGCTTTCACGGCGGCTCAAGTTCAAGGCGTGCCCTCGCGTTTCCTGTACTTTCCCGATGAAGGACACTGGGTCCAAAAACCTCAAAACGGCGTGCTTTGGCATCGAGTGTTTTTTGAATGGCTGGGTCGTTATTGCAAACCGGACACGGATAAAAAGTAGGCGCAAACGATGGACCAAGTTACGGCTCAAATGCTACTTCTGAAGTGCCGCGGAAATGAAGTCTGGGATACCACAGCCTGCAAAGCGGCCGGTATCCCAGATATTTGGATTCAAGAGCTAACGGATCGTTACGAATCAGGATTTGATACCGACCGAAACTCGCTGTACGTTGACGGTAAGTTGGTCAATCAGTTCGAAGGCGTCAGCGATTTGTTGCTCGCGATCAAATTGGCCGAGTACATTGGTATTGATTGGGAGGCCGCGACAAGGTTTTCAATCAGCCGAACGGCCAAGGTCGAAGCGATTCAGGCTGAGCTGGACGAAATCTAAACGGGGTGAAATTTGAACTCGGCGATTAACAGCTGGTTTGAACAAACGACCGGTTTGAACAAACGACCGGTTTTAAACTACGACCGGTTTCAAACTTTAACCAACGACGGACTCTTCCGTATGGCTGATATTGCCTGACAGCCACTATCCAAAAATTTTTGATTCCTATTTGCTTTTCTTTTAGATTTTTTTCCCATGCCAAGCCCCCCAACGCCTCGACCACTCTCCAGCCCAGTAAAGAAGGCCGCGTTGACGTGCGAGAAATTGCTCGGCTACCAATTCAACAATCAAAATCTTTTAGCTCGCGCGATCACGCATGCCTCGATTGCCAACACTCGGCAGCTGTCTTACGAACGACTCGAATTTCTGGGCGACTCGTTATTAGGTTTTGTCGTGTGCGAGCATTTGTTCCAGCGTTATCCGCAATGGCTGGAAGGAGACCTGACGAAAGTCAAATCGAACGTCGTTAGCCGCAAGACTTGTGCTCAGATTGGTACTGAATTGCAGCTCAAAAAATGCATCGTCGTCGGCAAAGGAGTTGGCTCGCAAGGCGAAGTGCCTGACTCTTTGCTGGCGAACGCATTTGAATCAATTGTTGCCGCAATTTATTTGGACGGCGGCATGGATGCGTTGAAACAGTTCTTGCTGCCGCTGGTGGTTCCAAAAGTCGACGCGGCGGTCAAAGGCGCTTTGGAGATAAATTTTAAAGCCGAACTGCAGCAGTACGCTCAAAAACGATACGGGACGCCACCGGGATACGAATTGATCGACTCTCGCGGCCCCGACCATGATAAATGGTTTCGAGTTTCGGCCCGAGTGCATAAGAAGTCGTTCGTCGCCGCCTGGGGTAAAAATAAAAAGGAAGCCGAACAGCGTGCCGCCGCCAATGCTTTGGCGGAGATCGGCGGCGATGAAGCTCCTTTTGACGACGAACTTGACGGATTAGCGGCTGAGTAAATTTTTGTTCGCGATGGTTCGTGATTTTGTTATTCCTTGACCGCCGGATCGTTTGATCAAACGTTGAAAAACCTTATAATTCGCGTCGTGACGAAGAGCGGCGGATTGACGATGGCAAAAGACTCGGAGCCTTGTTTTTTAGGCTTTGGTTTTTAGGCGGCAATGATCCAAACGCTGTCGTTCCACCAGGGTTCCCTCAGATTCCACTTTCGCGATCCAATTTGTTGGACGTCCAAACATCAATCAACACTTCCCGATGGGCAATCGCTGCCGCGGGAAGGCGATGGGTGCGGGCTGAAGTGCGCTGAGGGTTTTGTTTTTGGGATCTCGTAAAACGAATTTGGCGCGAATATTTTCGCCGACCCACTTTAACGACAAAACAGTAAACCAGTTTTCACATCCAGCGAGTCGTATTTTGACGACCAAAAATTCGCATTAATGAGCACAACGACATTGGATCAATCGAACCTCGCTACGAACACCGCGTCTCAGCGAATATTGGTTTTGGATTTCGGTTCGCAATACGCCCAACTGATCGCGCGACGCGTCCGCGAACAAAATGTGTATTGCGAGATCGTTCGCCACGACATCTCGCCCGAACAAATCAAAGACCATGGACCCGTTGGCATTATTTTGTCCGGCGGCCCAAACAGCGTCTACGAGGACAACGCACCAAAATGTCACCCGGGAATTTTCGACATCGGCATTCCCGTGTTGGGGATTTGCTACGGGATGCAATTGGTCTGCGAGCACCTGGGTGGCAAGGTCGGCAGCACGAATACGCGTGAGTACGGCCGTGCCACTTGCGAAGTCGCAACCGACAGCCCGCTTTTCGAAGGGTTCCCCGAACGCGCCCAAGTTTGGATGAGCCACGGCGATCAAGTGCAACAGGTCGGCGAGATCTTCCAACCGCTGGCCAAAACAGACACGTGCCCGTTGGCGGCTGTCAAACACAACGACCTGCCCGTTTACGGTTTGCAATTTCATCCGGAAGTCACTCACACGCCGGAAGGTTCAATCTTACTGCGAAATTTCCTGTACAACGTTTGCGGCTGCACCGGAACCTGGAACCTGTCGGATTTTGCAGACGAAGCGATCACAAGGATTCGCGAACAGGTTGGTGACAGCCGCGTGATCTGTGGTCTCTCCGGCGGAGTTGATTCATCGGTCGTCGCGGCGCTACTTTACAAGGCCATCGGCCCGCAGTTGTCGTGTATTTTGGTCGACAACGGACTGCTAAGAAAAAACGAATCCGACTGGGTGGTCAAACAATTTTCGCAGCACTTTAAAACCGATTTGCATGTCTGCGATGGTCGCGAACGCTTCCTGTCAGCGCTGGCCGGTGTGGTTGACCCTCAAGAAAAACGCAAGGCGATCGGAAATGAGTTTATCGAGTGCTTCAAGGCCGAAGCCGAAACGATTGACGATGCCAAATTCCTGGCCCAAGGTACGCTCTACCCCGACGTTATCGAAAGCGGAGCTGCCAAAGACGGGCCGGCCGCCACGATCAAACTTCATCACAACGTTGGTGGACTGCCTGAGCAACTCGGTTTCGAACTGATCGAACCGCTGCGGGATCTTTTCAAGGATGAGGTCCGACGGCTTGGCTTGGAACTTGGCTTGCCCGAAAAACTTGTCTGGCGGCATCCCTTCCCGGGCCCTGGGCTGGCCGTTCGCTGTCTTGGTGAAGTGACCGAGGAAAAGCTGGTGGTGCTCCGCGAAGCCGACGCCATCGTCATCGACGAAATTGAAAAAGCTGACCTCTACCGATCGACCTCGCAATTGTTCGCGGTTTTATTGCCCGTGCAGAGCGTCGGTGTGATGGGTGATGCCCGGACCTACGAAAATGCCTTGGTGATTCGCTGCGTCGATACCGACGATTTCATGACGGCGGATTGGAGCCGACTGCCCTACGACGTTTTGGCGACGATGTCGACTCGGATTATCAACGAGGTCGCGGGAGTCAATCGCGTTTGCTACGACATCAGCAGCAAGCCACCGGCAACGATCGAGTGGGAGTAACATTCGAGCGTTGGGTTAAGAGATTACAATTTAAAAATCACTAAACGATCAAAACTTATGTCAAAACAATACATCTTTCAAATGGAGGCCATGACGAAGAAGCATGGCCAAAAAACGGTCCTGGAAAACATCTGGCTGTCGTTCTATCCCGGTGCCAAAATTGGTGTCCTTGGACGCAACGGAGCGGGTAAAAGTACGCTGCTGAAGATCATGGCAGGCATCGATAAAGACTTCGACGGTGAGGCTCGATTAAGCTCGGGTTTTTCCGTGGGTTATTTGTCGCAAGAGCCAAAACTTGATCCCGAAAAGAACGTCTGGGACAACGTCCAAGATTCCGTCGCGCCGCGACGCGATCTTTTAACTCGATACTACGAGTTGTCGGCCAAGTGTGCCGAACCGCTGGACGAAGCCGCCATGCAAAAGGTCTACGACGAAATGGCGCGAGTTCAAGACCAGATTGACGCGACGAACACCTGGAATCTTGACCATGAGATCGAAGTGGCTTTTGAGGTGATGAATTTGCCGCCTAAAGAAGCGGATGTTACTAAACTTTCCGGTGGTGAACGACGCCGAGTCGCGTTGTGCAAATTGTTGTTGGAAAAGCCCGATTTACTGCTTTTGGACGAACCCACCAACCACTTGGATGCGGACTCGGTTCATTGGCTCGAGCGAACGCTGCAAGACTACCACGGAACGATCGTTGCAGTGACGCACGACCGTTACTTTTTGGATAACGTGGCTGGCTGGATTCTCGAATTGGATCGAGGCCAAGGACACCCGTTCGAGGGCAATTATTCGGCGTGGTTGGAACAAAAACAGGCTCGACTGCGCGTCGAAGAAAAACAAAATGCGGCTCGACTGAAGGCACTTAAGCGTGAATCCGAATGGATCAACATGTCGCCCAAGGCGCGACAATCAAAATCGAAAGCCCGGATTAGCGCCTACGAGCAAATGCTCAACGAGGACCAAAAATCCAAAGACGATGAACTCGAGATTCAAATACCCGCTGGTCCGCACTTGGGTGACCTGGTCATTGAAGCCAAAGGACTTGGCAAAGCCTTCGGCGACAAGGTTTTGATGGAGGATATTAACTTCCGTTTACCACCCGGTGGGATCGTGGGAATCATTGGCCCTAACGGTGCCGGTAAAACAACCCTGTTCCGGATGATCACGGGCCAGGAAGAACCAGACCAAGGCGAGTTGATTCGCGGCAAGACCGTGCAGCTCGGATACGTGGATCAATCTCGCGACAGCTTGAACGATGACCACAGCGTTTATCAAGAGATTTCCGAAGGGCATGATTCGCTGGAAATTGGCAAACGAAAAGTCAATGCGCGGGCGTACGTGAATCGTTTCAATTTCCGCGGCGGTGATCAAGAAAAGAAGGTCGGCGTGCTGTCGGGTGGTGAACGCAATCGAGTTCATCTTGCGAAACTGTTGCGTCGCGGATCCAACGTTCTGCTTTTGGATGAACCTACCAACGATTTGGACGTCGATACGCTGCGAGCATTGGAAGAGGCGATTCTGAACTATGCCGGTTGCGTGGTCGTCACCAGCCACGACCGATGGTTCTTGGATCGAATTGCAACTCACATTTTGGCATTTGAAGGCGACGGCTACATTCACTGGTGCGAAGGAAATTACCAAACTTACGAACACCAGCGCCGCGAACGACTCGGACTAAAAGAAGACGAACCGAAACGATTTAAATACAAAAAATTAATTTCATAGTTCGAACGGTTCCGAAATTGGTGTGGTTCGAGCAAACTCACATCAAAAATCGATTCGACATCGCAAAACCTGATTAAAATAAACTCTGATTCAGTTAGGGAAAATCAAATGACAATTCTAAGAAGCGGCCCAACCAAAGCCTATTCCGATAACTGGGCGAAAGCTTTTGGCAAATCAAAAAATACAACGAAGAAAAAAAACAAAGGACAGGCAACCGCCAAAAAGAAGTCCACGAAATCGAAGAGCACAAAAAAGAAGTAACGCCGTTTTTCAATTTTGAAATTTTCGTTGTTTCGACAGTTAATTGTTCTATCAAAAAATTTCCGCGATTGACAAAAGCTCCTTGGTACCAAGCTACAGCAAAAAATGAAGGCCGATGACAGTCGGCGGTGACGAACCGTCGCGAGATCGTTGGCGATGCAGGGCTCGTGGCCTTGCCCACTACTCGAAAGCTTCAATGAAACCT
>CAZROJ010000079.1:0-6001 GCA_964601665.1 uncultured Pirellulaceae bacterium | reverse complement strand
AGCCGCTACCCATTCAACGAGCCCGTTCAGGTCGAAAACTAACTCCGAGTCAAACTATGAATCGATCCCATTTTTCTCGTTTGCTAATGGTGGCAACCGCTGCCTTACTTTGTTTTGGCTTTACCGGATGCGGGCCCAACTTTGGTGAAAAGGTCGTGGTGGATGGCACCGAAATTTATTACAAAGACGGAGCCAAAAAAGAGGACGTCGACAAGTTAGCTGAAATGCTAAAAAACGAAGGCTTTGTCGACGGAAAAAAGAAATCCGTCCAATTGCTCAAGCGTGGTAATGTGTGGGAATTCCGCATGGCGGTCGGTAAGAATTCGCAAAAGGATAAAGAAGTCCAAGAGAGCGTTAAGCGGTTGCTGCTTCAAATTTCGGCCGCATTGGACGGGGCTGAAGTTGAAATCCATCTGTGCACTCCGAAGCTCGAATCGGTTTCGGTCGTCAAAGGCTTGAGCGGCAAAAAATATACTTTCGATAACACTAATGTTTATTACCGCGACATTTCTTTAGAGCAATCAAAAGCGATTGTGGCGATTTTGTTTGCGTCAAGTTTCGCGTCCGAGCCCGGTATTGATTTTCACTTTAGCCAGCCAGCGTCCACGGTAAAAATAAAAATGGCAACAACGGCGACAAACAATTCACAACAGATGAAAATGTTTGCAACCTCGGTTGTCCAAGCTGCCTCGAAAAAAGTCTTTGACGGAAATGTGGTTGAGTTCGAAGTTTGCGACCCTTTCTTCAGCACACAATCAATCATTTCTTCCAAACAGTTTAACGTTGGCGGTGCCGGTCCGATTGACACCACCCCAATCAACACCAGTCCTAGCGGGACTGCTCCCAATGGCACTAACCCCACTGGCATCGATCCCGTCGGTGGCATCGCTCCCCTGGGCGGTTCAAATTAACGTCAAAATCGACTTGCCAATTTCGCAGTAATTCGTCGGTGGAAATTTCACATGCACCGATTGAAAGATTCTAAGAATCGACTTGAATATCGGACCAACCCTCGCGCGGCGAGCGATGAATTTTGGGCGTCTTGTCTGCAACGATGTCAGCAATTTTTTTCGACATCGCACTCACCGATTCGGCTGACGTCAACAGATGCAAGCTGACTTGAAAAACAACCGTTTGCCCGGGTCCGAGTTGCACCACGCGTTCTTGCTTGGCTTCAAATGTTTTCGTATTCGGATAATTCGTCGCTGGCTCCAAACCTGTCACGTAGCCATCGGAAACCGCCGCCGTATTTTTCCAAACAATAAAGCGAGGCAGGTTTTGGGTTCCGTAAGTCACGCCCAGCCCCGAAGTGCCATCCGCCGATTTTAGCAACGTCGCCGTGATATCATTTTCATCAGAACGCAGCGTCGCAAAATAAACCCGTTCCGAATAACCGGCACTTGGCGAGTCGCATCGATCCCAATTGTCAATTTCGCTAGCCGACAACTCATCCTTGGGCGCCAGCTCATTTATCGGCAGCTCAATGGTTGCTCCTTTGCCAAGCACCGGTTTGCCGACGTTAATATGATACAGCAGTTGCATCGAGGTTGGCGTGGCCAGTTCGTTGGTGACTTCGTCAAAAATGTCGACGGTCGCCGATTTGACGTTGATACTCAGCCGAGTTTTCAATTTGAATTTTTTAAAAAACAAACGCGATTCACGCACTTCGCCAGACAACTCCAGTCGTTCCGTTTCTTGGTCGAACTGAACCTGCAATCCGCTGGCCGCGAGATTCCCAATCCGACCGTGCAAGGGGTAAACCAGCTTGCCACGATCGTCATGCTCTGGCGCACCATTACTCTCGATGCCGCAGCGCACGAAAAGTTCGTCAAAGCCTTCCAGCCAACCGAATCCATCGGGATCATGAATCGGAACAAAAGCAGGATGGACGGGACCGTCGATCGGTGACTCCCAGCCGAACATCACTCCATCGGATTCCATACACCAGATGGACATCCCGCGTGTCGGCAAAACCCACAACCGAAACGTATTTGAATTCATTTCGACCACTTCGATTTGATCGGCCAATCCACCTTGAAAACGCCCGTAACGCGTTTGCACCACACCGTGGGCAGTATCAAATCGTCGCGACATCGAAGCGTGGTCGTCCCAAGCGATCGTCTCCATCCGTTTCTTGAATTTGCAGTTTTTGTTGGTTTCGGTCATAGTCAATCGCATCAAAAAGTTCGCAAGAGAATTTGATTGGCGTTCTTGTTTATCGCACGGCAACACTATACAACAGATAACTCGACTGTGTCACGCCGTTGGCATTTCACAAATTAAATTGACAGGAAGAACGATGACCGACATAAAACTAGACGAAGGATTGATTCAAGGTGATTCCGTATCCAGCCTGCTTGATTCTGCCATGGATGCCGGTGAAGGGTTGCTGCGTTTGACGCCGACTTGGGTTCCTCGTTCTTTCCTCCATCCGGGCCGCCGCATCAAACTTCACCCGAGTGATTACTACCGATTTGGAGCCGATCGCGGCGGTATCGACGAACGCTGGTTTGGCAGCACGACCGAAGCCGCCAACGAAGGTCGGGTCTGGCACGAAGGGCTGAGCTTTTGTCTTTTCGAGGGCCAAAAGTTTTTGCTCAAAGACGCCGTTGCCGAACGAGGTGAAGACTTGGTCGGCGCTTCCATCTTTGAACAATACAAACGTTGGCCTGTCTATTCAAAATTTTTCGACAACATGGGGCCGATCCCTCATCACATGCACCAAACATTCGACGATGCTGCACTGGTTGGGCAAGAGGGAAAACCAGAAAGCTACTACTTCCCGCCGCAGCTGAACAACGTCGACAACAATTTTGCTTACACCTTCATGGGCTTGGAACCGGGAACTCAGCCCGAAGACGTTCGACGATGTTTGGAAAATTGGAATCAGGGCGATAACGGAATCCTGGATCTGAGTCGCGCCTACCGTCTCAAACGAGGAACAGGCTGGTTGATCCCGCCAGGGGTTTTGCATGCACCAGGGTCGCTGTGCACCTATGAGCCTCAATGGGGCAGTGATGTGTTTGGCATGTACCAATCGATTGTCGAAGGCCGCTACGTTGACTGGTCGCTGCTGGTTAAAGACATGCCCGAGGAAAAACATCAGGACTTGGACTTTATCGTTGGGCAGTTGGACTGGGAAAAAAATGTCGACACCCATTTCAAAAACAATAATTATTTGGAACCGATCGTCGACGACGCAAAAAGTGGCAACGGATACACGGATCTGTGGATTGTCTACGGTACAGTCGATGGGCAGCAGTTGTTTAGCGCGAAGGAGTTGACGCTGCAGCCAGGAGCCAAATGCACTTTGCAAGATCCTGGCGCAAGCAGTTGGATTACCGTTCAAGGCCGCGGGCGGATGGGTTCGTTGGACTTGCAAACGCCTGCGATGATCCGATTCGGCGAAAACACGACTGATGAAGTATTTATTTCTCACCACGCGGCTACCCAAGGTGTTGAAATCGAAAACCTGGGTACAGAGCCCCTAGTCGGCCTAAGATACTTCGGGCCAGCTGTGCACAGCGACCTACCCAAGGCAGGCAGCTAACTGCAAAACGAGGCAATTGACGTTTCCAATCTTTTCATTACGAAACCGACAGGACGACACGATGAAACTTCACAATGCCATGTGGCCAGGTTTGGTCGGCAAAGGCGATGACGATAACCAAGAGCCACCAATTGGCTTGGACGAAATGCTGGACCTGACGGCCGCCGCCGAAGTCGATGGACAAAAATTCGACGGCGTTGATTGCTTTTTGTTCCTGCCGCATACCGACCCGCATTCAAGCGACGATGAACTCCGCAGGATCGCGGACACAGTCCAAAGCAAAGGCTTGGGAATCGGTTCATTGGTCGCTCCCGTCTGGCCCGGCACGGTCGGCGACTCGGCTATGGGCAGCCAAGAACAGTCGGACAAATTTTTGCAAGCGATCGAGTTGGCTTGTCGAGCGGCCAAAGTCTTCAATGCCCATGGCGTTCGCGATCGAGGCGTTATCCGTATCGATAGCGCCGAATTTGGCGTCGATCAATGGAGAGCGGCACCTGCTGAAAACACAAAAAAAATCGCGAAAACCTTCAAAGCCGCTGCCAAAATTGCCGCTGACCATGGCGAACGTTTGGCCGCTGAAGGCGAAATCTGTTGGGCCGGCATGCACAGCTGGAAGGATATGCTCGACCTGCTGGAAGAAGTCGGGATGCCGGAAACGCTTGGCTTCCAAGCCGACCTTGCTCATACCTATCTCTATTTGCTTGGCTACAACGCTGCCGAAAACGCTCTGCTGCACGACGGCTACAGCCAAGAGGAGTTTTACGCCAAGTACGCGGAAATGACGGATAAGCTGCGGCCATGGACAATCGATTTCCACGTGGCACAGAATGACGGCAAGGTCCACGGTGCGGGTTCGCATGACAAAACTGGCAAACACTGCCCGGCTGACGATCCGAATGGAAAATTGGATATCGTCAAATGCTCCAGCTACTGGCTCAAAGACGCCAAGGAACGCGGCATCGAACACATTTGCTGGGATGGCTGCATGTTTCCAAATTCAACATTGCGCGATCCATCGACATGGAACACGATTTTGAAAACGATGATCGAAGTTCGCGACGCTTACTTGAACTCAGCTGATAATTGATTTCTTTGGGGCAACTTTGTTTTTGGCAGCCGCGAGTTTTCGAATCCACCAACATCACTTTATTCCATTTGAAACAGCGACAAATGAAACCACTTAACATCGGATTGATCGGCTACGGGTTTATGGGCCGCACTCACACCAACGGCTACAAACGCGTCAACGACTTTTTCCCTGAACTCAAACATCGCCCCGTGTTAAAAGCCGTGGCGGGGCGAAACGTCGAAAGCGTCCAGGCCTTCGCTGATCAATGGCAGTACGAATCAATCGAAACGGATTGGCGAAGACTGATCCAGCGCGACGACATCGATGCGGTTGATATTTGCACGCCCAATAATTCGCATGCCGAAATTGCAATCGCAGCAGCCGAAGCCGGAAAAATGGTGCTCTGCGAAAAACCGCTGGCAATGGATCCCGAACAAGGCCAACGCATGGTTGCGGCCGTTGAGAAAGCCGGCGTGCCGAACATGGTTTGGTACAACTACCGGCGAGTGCCCGCGGTTACGATGGCGAAGCAACTGATCGATGAAGGGCGGCTGGGTAAGATCTATCATTACCGAGCGAACTTTTTGCAGGACTGGACGATTTCTGAAGAAGTGCCGCAGGGCGGAGCAGGGGCCTGGCGATTGGACGCGGCATCGGCCGGATCTGGCGTTACCGGTGATTTACTGGCTCATTGCATCGACACCGCAATCTGGCTAAACGGTTCCATTGCCGACGTTTCTGCCATGACGGAAACGTTTATCAAAGAACGGCACCATAGCGACACCGGCAAAAAAGAACCGGTCACGATCGATGACGCTTGTGCGTTTCTTTGTCACTTCGAAAACGGTTCGCTGGGTTTGTTCGAATCAACGCGATACGCTCGCGGCAACAAAGCGTTGTACACCTTCGAGATCAACGGCCAAAACGCATCCATCCGTTGGAACCTGCATGACTTGCATCGTCTCGAATGGTTTTCTCATGAAGACGAAAGCCGACTACGCGGTTGGCGAAACATCCACGTCACCGACCATGACGGCGAACAACCCTACATGGACCGTTGGTGGGTTCCGGGACTACAAATTGGCTACGAGCACACTTTTGTGCATCAGGTTGCCGATTTCATTCAAAGCTTGGAAGCGAACACACCTTGCAGTCCAAACTTCAAAGACGCACTTGAAACCCAACGCGTGTGCGACGCCGTTTTGACGAGTGCCCACGATCGCGCGTGGAAAAACGTTAGCGATCATTAGAGTTGATGAAATTCTGGTCGCAACTTTATGTCACGGCCTCGTTCATTCCAAATGCTCGACTTTCTCAAGAGCTTGTCCCGCACCTAGTGAGCCGACAACGCTAGTGCCGGAAACCGGAATTGTGTACGAATT
>CAZROJ010000078.1:13447-20487 GCA_964601665.1 uncultured Pirellulaceae bacterium | reverse complement strand
GAGATGTGAGATGTGAGATGTGAGATGTGAGATGTGAGATGTGAGATGTGAGATGGGAGATGGGAGATGGGAGATGGGAGATGAGTATCCGTCTCGAATTATGATGCGGTGGCGGTTCGGGCTTCGACTGATCCGCTAACATTCAATGACGTTGACCGCCAAGCCGCCGCGGGCGGTTTCTTTGTACTTGGTTTTCATGTCGCGGCCAGTTTCCCGCATCGTCTTGATTACTTTGTCCAACGATACAAAATGCTTGCCGTCGCCGCGAAGGGCCAGTCGAGCGGCGTTGATTGCTTTGACGCTGGCCATCGCGTTGCGTTCAATACAGGGGACTTGAACGAGGCCGCCGATCGGGTCGCAGGTCAAGCCAAGGTTGTGTTCCATGCCGATTTCGGCGGCGTTTTCGACTTGTGCTGGCGTGCCGCCGAGGACTTCGCAGAGGGCGCCGGCGGCCATGCTGCAGGCCGAGCCGACTTCGCCTTGACAGCCGACTTCAGCGCCGCTGATGGACGCGTTGATTTTGAACAGCACGCCGATGGCGGCGGCTGTGAGTAAAAACCGAATGGTTCCGTCGTCGCAGGCGCCCGGGCAAAATTCATGGTAGTAGTGGAGGACGGCCGGAATGATCCCCGCGGCCCCATTGGTCGGCGCCGTGACCACTCGTCCGCCCGCCGCGTTTTCTTCGTTGACCGCCATCGCCCACAGGTTGACCCAGTCCATGCTCGACAGCGGCGTTTGGCTGTCGGGTGATTCCATTTTCAGTTTGCGATACATCGGGGCGGCGCGGCGTTTTACTTTCAAGCCGCCGGGTAAAATACCTTCCACATGGCAGCCGCGATGGACCGACTGTTGCATCACTTGCCAGATTTCGAGCAGCGATTCGCGGATCTGTTCCTCGCTGCGCCAGGCCAGCTCGTTTTTGAGCATCAACGTGCTGATCGCTAGGCCGTGTTCTTCGCAGAGTTCTAAGAGTCGCACACCGGAATCGAATTCGTAGGTGAGTTTGGTATCGTCGGCGACGATTTTTTCTTCGCCATCGACTTCGGGATCAACGACAAATCCACCACCGACGCTGTAGTAAGTTTTTTCCAGCAGTAATTCTTCGGTCTCTGAAAAGGCGGACAAGACCATGACATTGGAATGCCCGGCGATGACCTTGCCGCTGAACTTCAAATGCTTTTTGTAATTGAAGACGATTTCTTTTTGTCCGCCCAGCAACAGCCGTTTGGTTTCGGTGACCTCGGCCAAGCGTTGTTCAATGGCGTCTGGGTCAGCGGTTTCGGGGGCATTGTTTTCGAAACCGGCAATGACCGCTTTGTCGCTGCCGTGCCCTTTTCCGGTAGCGCCCAAGGAGCCGTAGAGTTGAGCCTTCACGCAGACGCAAGGTTCGAACAGCGATTGTGAATGCAGCAAGTCGACGAACATTTTGGCCGCCCGCATCGGACCGACCGTGTGAGAGCTGGAGGGCCCGATGCCGATGGTGAACAATTCAAATGTGCTAATCGCCATAACGAACTTCGCTCTTGAGGAAGGAAAGATTCTTCGCCATGAGTTTAACTCGTCGGCCGACGAAAACCTAACGACCTTTGTAGATTTTGCGTCCGAGGCTGGGGTGGTAGACCGTCCAAGGGCTTTCTTTTTGCGGATCGTCTTCGATCAGTTTGCTAACGTTGTGGATTCGGGCGTCCAAGCTATCCAAAAAGTGCAGCGTGATCGCTTCGAGCGTCATGGGGAGTTTGGGGCTGCCGAATTCGTAGGAACCATGATGCGAGACGACCATGTGTTTGACGCGATTGGCCAGTTCGGCCGGGAAGGTTTCGCCGGTTTGCTTTTCGACGTCAGCGATTTTTTCTTCGACGATCGAGACGCCTTGGACCAGATGTCCCAGCAGTTGTCCCGAGGTGCTGTATCCTAAATCGGGTTCGTATTTGAGTTCGACAATTTTGCCAATGTCGTGGACAAAGGCGCCCATTAGTAACAGGTCTTGATCGACGGCCGGGTACTGGGGTCCGACGGCCAGGCAGACTTCTAGCAGCGACAAAACGTGTTCTAGTAAACCACCGTGATAGGCGTGGTGGTTTTTGACGCCCGCGGGAGCCATGCGGAACTTTCGCATGAAGGCTTCGTCGGTCAAAAAACAATCGGCAAGATTTCGGAGGTGCGTGTTCGATATGTCTCGCAAAATTTCGTCGACGCGTCCGATCATCTTGTCAACTTCGGCGGTCGAGAGCGTAATAAAGTCGGCTTCGTCGATGTTCGTGTCGCGGCACTGCTGGATTTTTTTGGCCAAAATTTGCATGTTGCCGTTGTACAGTTGAGCGGTCCCCTGCACCGTCACGAAGTCGCCATTTTCGAAGCTATCGAATTGTTTTTGGTTGGCGTTCCAGAGCATCGAATTAATCGATCCCGTCCGATCGCTGAGCCGGACCTGCAGGTACAAATTGCCGTTGCGATTGGTGCGGAGTTGTTTTTCGGAGGCGAGGAAAACTTGTTCGACGTTTTCGGTGTCGGTCAGATCGGTAACGTATCGGCGTGGTACAGGAATTTGCATGGCAGTGAGTGTTTTAGAGCAAGTTGGCGAAATGAATTGTCGGCGGAAGTTTTGTTGTCGCGAACGCCGGTGAAACGACGCGATTTTTGGGCCAGCGGGAGTTTGTTGCAACCGCGTTTTTGGCATTCTTGGCCGGAAGGGGCGAGATTGTAGGGGCCGGGTTTCAAGCTGGCAACGTAAGCAATAAACTGACAGCATGCGGCGGTCGGCAGTTGAAGTTCTACTGATGATGGATGCAACGATTGCGAATCGTGGGCTGGTGCCCGGTAAGTTTCAATCGCCTTTCGCCTAACGAACCTTGTGATCCCCAAAAAAACTCCAGATACCCATGGCCAAAACAGCAATCACTCCGACTCGCGAACAAGATTATCCAGGCTGGTACCAACAGGTGGTTCGGGCCGCCGACCTTGCCGAAAACTCGCCGGTTCGCGGCTGCATGGTGATCAAGCCGTGGGGTTATGGGATTTGGGAAAACATGCAAGCGGTGCTGGATCGCATGTTCAAAGACACCGGTCATGAGAACGCGTATTTTCCGCTGTTCATCCCGAAGAGTTTTTTGGAGAAAGAAGCCGAGCACGTGGACGGGTTCGCCAAAGAGTGCGCCGTTGTGACTCATCATCGGCTCGAGCCCGGACCCGACGGCGGCTTGGTGCCGGCTGGGAAATTGGAAGAACCGCTGATTGTTCGGCCGACCAGCGAGACCATTATTGGGCATATGTTTGCGAAGTGGGTCGAGTCGTATCGGGATTTGCCGTTGAAGATTAACCAATGGGCCAATGTGGTTCGCTGGGAGATGCGCGTTCGATTGTTTTTGCGGACGGCCGAGTTTCTCTGGCAGGAAGGCCATACGGCTCATGCGACCCAAGACGAAGCGATGGACGAGACGCGTTTGATGTTGGACGTGTACGCGGATTTCGCCGAAAACTACATGGCGATGCCCGTGATCAAAGGTGAGAAAACGATTGGCGAGCGTTTTCCGGGTGCGGATACGACTTATTCGATCGAAGCCATGATGCAGGATCGCAAAGCGTTGCAAGCGGGCACGTCGCACTTCCTTGGCCAGAATTTTGCCAAGGCTCAAGAAATCAAGTTTCAAAACAAAGACGGCGGCGAGTCGTACGCGTGGACGACATCCTGGGGCATGTCGACTCGGCTGATCGGCGCTCTGATTATGACCCACAGCGATGACGACGGTTTGGTGTTACCGCCGCGATTGGCGCCCAAGCACGTGGTCATCTGTCCGGTCATTCGCAAGGACGAAGAACGAGATCAGGTGATGGAGTACTGCGAATCGCTGCGTCAAGAAATCAAAGCGACGCATTACGATGGCAAGCCGATCGAGGTGTTTATTGACGATCGCGACATTCGCGGCGGCGAGAAAAAATGGTATCACGTCAAGCGAGGCGTGCCGATTCGCGTTGAAGCGGGGCCGCGGGACATCGAGAGTGATTCTGTTTTTGTGGGGCGGCGTGATCAGCCAAAATCGACGGGGATGAAGCGGAGTGAATTCGTGGCCAATGTCGCCAATATTTTGACGGAGATGCAAGACGGTTTGTTTCAGCGAGCACTGGAGTTGCGCGAATCGAATACGAAGACGTTTAATTCGTTGGACAAATTTAAAAAGTACTTCACGCCTAAGAATCAAAACAAGCCTGAGATTCATGGCGGTTTTGCGAAATGTTATTTCGTCGACTGCGAAGAAGTGGACGAGATATTAAAGCCGCTGAAGGTGACCCCGAGAAACATTCCGCTGGACCAAGACGGCAGTGAGGGCGTTTGTATTTTTACGGGCAAGCCCACGAAAACGGTCGGCGTGTTTGGCAAGTCATATTGAGTGCTGATCCCAAAACGTAAAATGCCCGTGGCAAATGCCGTCGGCTGACTGGTTGCGCGATCAGTTCAAAAAAATTAATTGACTGGGAGGCCAAAAAATGGGCCAAGCACGAACGCCAATTCCCGTTTTGTTAGTGGTTGCGATTTCGAGCAACGACACGGCGGCCCTAGAATGGGGGGCGGCCAAAGTGGCTCAGGCTTGGGGGGCGGTGTGGTTGAAAACGCCGATTTTCGCTTTTGATCATACCTCGTTTTATCGTTCGACCATGGGCGAAGGCATCAAGAAACAGTTGATCGCTTTCGAACAGCCGATCGATCCGGCGGATTTGGCCAAAATTAAAAACCAGTCCAATGCGATCGAACGTGAATACGAACGGCTGGGCGATTACGACGTTGAGCGGCCGATCAATATTGATCCGGGGTATGTGACCGAAGCCAAACTGGTTTTGGCCACGATTAAGGACCGCGATCATCGCGTGTATTTGAGCGACGGAATCTACGGCGAGGTGACGCTGTCGTATTACGGAAAAAAATGGAATGCCAGTCGCTGGACGTATCCGGACTACATGACGAGTGAAAATTTGGAATTTGTTGAAAAGTGTCGGCTGCGTTTGAGAGAAAAATTGCAAGTGATGCGAGCCGAAGGAACTTCGCGATAGTTTTTTCGACCGGCATTGGGTTTTTTCTACCTATATTTCGTCCCTAACGGGACGGTGGCGGAAAGGGCACTTTGTTTTTTCTGCCGGCATTTGGTTTTTTCTAACGATATTTCGTTCCTAGCGGGACGGTGGCGGAAGCGACCCGCCGGGCCGAGTTTTTGTTGACCGTTTTAGCTGGTCGTTTACCTCGCAGGCACCAGCAAAATGCTCGCTCAGGCGCCTAATCCAAAAAGGTTGCCATTTACCCAAATTGGCTAGACCGGTATCTTTCACTAACGGTTTAACCGCATACCGAACCGGCCTCAAGAAATTTGCCGTGACTGAAGTTTCTCCTTTGCTTTGGTCGAGATTGTTTGGTGGGGTTATGCTTTCGCGTCTGTTGAGCTTGTTAGCCGAGCAAATTTGAGATCCATGAAACAAATACACCAAAAAATACGTTTACTGGCGGTCGTCTTTGCCTGCGGTGGAGCCTTCGCTGCGATCGGCGCTATGAAGCCGAATTCGGAACTGTCAAAGTTGAGCGAATCGTTGATTTTGCCGGCCGACGATGAAGAAGCGGCCGCGCCGATGAAGGATCCTGAAGCGATTGCCAAGGACTGGGAAAAACCCGATGTCACGTTGTTCGTCAGCGGCCGGCAGCACGGGTATCTCGAGCCCTGCGGCTGTATCACGCTCGCTCGGCAAAAGGGCGGCATGATGCGACGCCATCGCGTGCAAAAAATCTTGGAAGGGCGCGGTTGGGATTTAGTCAAAATCGATGCTGGCAATCAAGTCCGTCGTTTTGGCCAGCAGCCCTTGATCAAGCTCAGCAAAACCTACGAAGGGCTCTGCAAGGTCATGAAGTACGACGCGATCGGTTTGGGGCCGGACGATCTAAAACTGCCGTCATTGGATTTGGCTCAAACTTTCGACAACATTTACAGCGGTAACAACATCCCCTTCATGTGTGCCAACGTCGAGGTGTTGGACGAATCGATGACGCAAAAGTTTGTGGTTGTTGAGCGAGCTGGCAAGAAGATTGGCGTCACGATGGTGGTTGGCGACGAGCACTTGTCGGACTTGGCCAAGCGGGATGGTTTGATGGTCAAATCGGTTCAAGACGGCTTGGCCGATGCGGTGGCAAAGATGCAAGCGGCCAAGTGCGATGCGATGGTTTTGATGGCCTTCACGGGGATGAAAGAATCGCGCGAGCTCGCTCGAGCGTTTCCTGTGTTTGACTTGTTGGTGTCGGCGGGTGGAGCGGGTGATCCGACATTTCAGCCGGAAATTATCGCGGGCCCAACGCATTCGACTCCGATGATTCAAGTCGGCGTCAAAGGCATGTACGTGGGGCTGGTCGGCATGAATTTTAAAGCCGGCGGGCAAGTTGAAGTCAAATACGAACGGGTTGCCTTGGAGCACCAATTCAAAGACACCGAAGAGATCAAGCAAGTGTTTTTGAGCTACCAGAATAAGCTCAAGCAGCTTTGGTTAGCCGGCGCGCTGACCGACATTACTCCTCGGGATCATCCGACGGGTAAAAAGTTTGTTGGTTCAGCAGCTTGTGCCGACTGCCATGACGAAGAGTTTGAGATTTGGGCCGATGGTGTGGACGGCGACGGTGGGCCGCATGAAAAGGCCACGCGGAGTCTCGAACAAAACCCGAACGACGATCGAGTGTGGGTGCAGCGGCAGTACGATCCCGAATGCATGAGTTGTCATGCGACTGGTTGGAATCCGCAAAAGTTTTATCCTTACAAGTCAGGCTTGATCGATTTGGCCAAGCACGAGCATTTGTATGGCAACGGTTGCGAAAATTGCCATGGTCCAGGTTCCGACCATGTGGCGGCCGAAAACGGCGACGGCGATTTTAGCGACGAACAAATTGAAGCTCTTCGCAAGAGCATGGTAGTCACGATCGATCAGGCTCGGCAGAGTGCCTGCAAGGAATGCCATGACTTGGACAACAGTCCTGACTTCTTGAAAGAGGGCGGCTTTGACAAGTACTGGCCAAAGAT
>CAZROJ010000078.1:0-13347 GCA_964601665.1 uncultured Pirellulaceae bacterium | reverse complement strand
CCCTCCCGCGCAATGAGCCGCGACGCGTAAGCGGCCGGGCAACACTCCCTCCCGCGCAACGCTTCACTCCCGCTCAACACTCGCTCCCGCGCAACGAGAAAAACCGCCGCCACGGAGTGATCGGCTGCACTAAGTTACTCGGCCACGTCGTGAACACGCGGTTTAAACCGTCGCTGGCGAGTGGCGACCAGTCTATTCCTGGGCAGGTTCGGTGGCGATTGGTTCGGTCGTTTTTGGGGCGGCCGTTTTGAATTCCAATTCGGGCAGCAGGTTTTTGATGGCGGCTTCGGGAACGGCGTAACGCCAGTTAGCGTGGCGGCGGTTGAATTCGGTGGCCGAAACTCGCGATGACGATAGCGAATCTTCTCGCTCTTTGACGGCTAACAAATAAGCCTTGTTTTCCTTTTCGGCTTCATCGGCATCTTCGTTTTTGGCAGGCTTGGTCGGCTGTGGGACCAGCGCTGCATCGACGTGGGCCAAGAGCAAACCGTGCCGAGCGGGTTGGCCCGATTTGTCTGGGGCGTCGGGGATCGTGTTTCCCAGCAGGAGCGTGATGACGAGGCCGTTGCCGAATTCGACGCCGAGTTTCCCTGTGGTTGCATCGAAGGATGGTTTGCCGTTTTCGTTGTTGGCAAATTCAAAACCGTAATTGGCCAGCGGTTTCAGGGCAGCTGGCGAGTCCGATCCGGGGTTTTGCAAAGCTTTGGCGACTGCGTCGGGGTTTTTGAAGGCGTCGGTGAAAAACAGACGCTGCACTTGGCGGACCATGATGGCAATTTGGGCCAGTGCCGACTGAGGTGAATTGCTGGTTGGCATGGTCGTGATCGGTTCCACTTTGGCGAGTTCCGCATCGACCAGTTCGCCCTGAGCGTTGCGGCGTTTGAGCGTCTTGAAGGCCAAGGATTGGTCTTGTTGAATCACGGTCGTGGGGTCAAACGAAATTCGATAGCCGGACGTCGAATTTTCCGAGTTGGACTTGTCGAAAAACTGTGAGAACTCAACCGCATTGGAAAAACCAAACACGTTCGGTTCCAGCCATGCCGCGAACTGCGTCGTTAATGCAAACGGGGGAAGGTTCAGCATATAAACGTTAGGCTGGCCGGGGATCGACACGAAAAACTTTTGCGTGCCATCGTCGCTGCGTTGACCGTCGGCCGGTTTTCCCACGATCAGGCTGACAGCCGGTTGGCCGCCGCTCTGCTCCAGCACGATCTTGGTCCCCAAAGCCGATTTGTTGGCGGTGGTTTTGTAGAGCGATGGGTCGACGACGCCAAACTTAGAATGATCGGTTTCTTTGTTGGAGGTCTCTTCGAGGACTTCGCGTTGCAGCAAAGCGTTGGTCACCAAAGCGATATGCTGAGTGTTCGTGGCTTCGAAATCTTGTTTGTCAGGGATCAGCCAGCGGTCGCCTTTGCGGCGGAGCTTGATCGATTGCAGCTTACCGGAAGTTTTGTTGTAGGACTCGATTGCAATTCGCCGAATCTTTGTCGGTTCGTAGTCTTCGAACAGCGGTTCACCGACGGCGTTGGAGGCGACTTCCGTGGTAGCCCAAGGGTAGAAGTAACTGGCAACCATCGACAGCAACGCAGCGACAATGATCAGTGATAACGTTTTTAGTATAGGGCTCATGGCAATGAGGACTTCAAGTAAGTTGGTTGGGCAGGCGAACGATAGCGATCGGCGAGATGCTTGGCGGTTACTTCAGACGTCGAGCTTTCGAAATTCCTTCGCGCTCTCGCAGACGCCGTCGAGTGGCGACGAAGATGCCGACCAATAGTGGCGGAATCGGCGGGATGAGCACGGCCGCGATTTTGTATTTGCGTTGGATTTCTTGGATCTCCAGTTCGGCGACCAATTCAATTTCGCGTTTCTGTTCGTTCCGGTCGTTTTCAAGTTCTTCGACGCGGCCTTTGATCCGAGCCTCCTGCTCGCGAGCCTCCTGTTCGAGCCGGCTCTGCAAGGCCATCAGTCGCGTCGCGTCGTATGGTTTTTTATCTTGTTTCAGCTGGGCCAGTGGTCTGATTTTATTTCGGATGGGATCGATCGACTGTTGAGCTTCGGCTTCGGCTTTGTTCTTTTCATTTTGAAATTCGATCAACAGTTCTTGTTCGGCCTTGTAAACTTTGGCCATGGCTTTTTTGTAAGTTTTTTCGACCACTTCCAGCGTCACGTGATTGATTTTCTTGGTGCGAAGTTCAGCAAAGTCGCTGACGCCGGCCAAGCTATCGACGATGTTCAGAAAGAAACTAACGTTCTGAAAAAAGTACTCGATGCCGTTGTCGACCGGTTCGGCACGTCGACGCATAAAGAAATCAGAAAGCGTATCGATGTCCGAAACATAGATCACATTCGTGTTGGCTTTGGCCGGTTGGGTGTCGGGTGTGATTGGCGCGTCGGCGTTTTGGCCTTTGATGTGCGCGGCGATCACGTATTGGCTGTTTTGAGCCCCACGTTCACGCTCGATCGCCTCGGCCGAGGGGGCTCGCATGAGCACCTGAGACAAAATTCGACCGGCGTCCCCCGAGTTGACCAAGGGTTCGAATTCGAGCTCTGGGTTGGCAGCGGCTTTGGGCGACAGGTAGCCCGAAAACTGGAAATAGAGTTCGAGGATGCCTTGCGTGGCGATGCTTTCTTGGGAGAAGCGAGGGTCAACCTTGGCGTTGGTTTCCTTGATGATTAGTTGTTCTTTTTGGCTCAGGCTGCGATCTTGCTTGTACGGATTTTGGCTTTCAGAGTGCCAGAGGACATAAGGTGAAACGTTGTCGCCAACTTTGGAAAAGTCGAGTTCAATGTCCAGGGCGTCGGTCAGCGTTTTCATGTCGGCTTGTTCGCCGCCATTTCGCTGAAACAGGCGATTGCTGAAAGTCGGCGCCACGTGCCGGAAGTTCATCGGGTTGGGCATTGGGTCTTCGAAAATCGCCGTCGGTTGTCCCATTTGAATCGCGGCAACGATGTTTTTCATTTCGGCCGGCGTGGATTGGGAGGGCTGGATCACGAGCAGCGAGTCGTAGCGGCGGACGGGATTGCCGTCGTCGTCTTCTTTGAAAAGGTCGATCGGCTGCCCGGCGTTAACGCGTGCCAGATTGTATTGCTTGCCCAGTTCGGACAAGATCTGCATCGGCGGAATGTTGACTCGCCGGCCTTGTTGCTGAATCTGTCCGCCCAATGGCAGAGCGTCGGTGATAACCACGCCGACGGTTTTTTTGTCAGATTGCGAAACCGTATTGATCGAACGCATCAGCTCGTATTCGACCGGCGTGCCGTAGGCCATGAAAGGCACGACCAAACGCTGCAGGCCGCTGGTGAAAGCCATGCCCAGGATGACTTCGTCTTCTTTGACCGCGCCGCGAGATTCGCTGCGGACCTTAACGGGGCGGATGCCGTATTTCTTTTCGGCCAGGATTGCGTCTTGGGAAAACGGTCGAATGTTTTCGTGAAGGGTTAGATTGACGCGTTTGCCGCCGCGAACGTCAAACTCGCGTAGCAGGTTCGTCAGATCGTACTTCAGTCGGACAAATTCGCTGGGGATGTTGTCGCCGATGTAGGCTTCGATATTGATAGGCTGAGCGTCCTCGGTTGGTTCGCTGGCGAGGTCCTCGAGCATCGTGACGGTTTCGGGCGAAAGCGTATTGATTTGTTTGTCCGAAATATCCACGCGAGCTTGATTCAGCGGGCTGTGCTGCACGATCAAAACACCCGCGACCACGATCACCATCACCATGGCCGCTCGGACGAGGTAATGCCAGAACATCGAGGTCCCATCACGTCCGCCGGCCCAGTGTCGTCGCCCGATCAAAATGAGGCTCAAGTAGACACCGATGACCACGATCCCGATGAAGTAAAAAATCGACGGCAGGCTGATCAGGCCACGTCCGAAAGGTTCGAAGCGTTGCAGTAGCGACCAATCGAAAAGTCGGCTGATCCAAGTGGAGTCGGACAGGATCACGTCGGCGTTTGAGAAAAACGCCAGCGGTGCGTTGAGTGCTGCGCCGAAGATAAAACCGACGGTCAGGTTGCGTGTTAAAAACGAGGCGACCATGCCTAGGGCGATCATCGCGATGCCCATGAACCAATAGCCAAGGTAGGTCGAAAACAGCAGCAGGTTGTCCAGTTGGCCGCCGGTCATTGACAGCAGGACGCCGTAATTGGAAAGTTGGGAGAACAGCAATGAAACCGTGAAAACCAAAACCGCGGCGAAGTATTTGCCGATGACGATATCAAAGTCTTTCGCGGGGAGAGTCAGCAGCAGTTCGTCAGTTCCTTGACGTCTTTCCTCGGCCCAGATGCTCATCGTGATCGCCGGGATAAAGATCAGCATGATGTACGGCAGGTAGGCGTTCAGTTGGTCAAAGTTTGCCAAGTTCGTCGTGAAAAACTCGTGCGGCCAGAACGCGGCGAACGAAGTTAACAGAACGAACAGGCACAGGAACACGTAGCCGGTCGGGTTGCTGAAATAGCCGATGAAATTTCGTTTCATCACCGCAAAGGCAGCTTGCCGCCAGATGCCCAGCGGCAGCATCAGTAGGATCAAGATGACCAAAAAGATCATGTCGATGACCAGCATATATGAAAACTCGACAACCTGGAGGATCAAGGCGTCGTAAGCGGATTGGTTCGTCGTTTCGTCCATTTTGGGCTAACGCGTTTTAAAGAGTGTTTGATGTTTGGGGGGAAGTGACCGGCGAGACAGCGATGGCTGGGTCAGTCCGAATTGGGCGAGGCGTCCGAATTGTCAGTGGGGGCCTGCGAATCCGCTGGGCCAATTGAATTGGCGGCTTCGTCGTTTGTATCGTTGGTCGAGTTGGCGGTGGATTTTTCGATGCCGCGATTTGCGGTTTCGGCCAGTTCGGGATTCAGTTGGGAATCTTTTAGCTTGACGCCTGTGTCAGGGTCGTGGCCGGTCAGGTTAGCAAAGACGTGGTCCAAGCCGAGGCCTTCGGGGTCCATGTCTTCCAGCAAACCGTCGTAAACTTTGCGACCTTCGTTGATCATGATCACGCGGTCGGCCATCGCTTCAACTTCTTGCAGAATATGCGTCGACAGCAAAATCGTTTTTTCTTGGCCCAGCCGTTTGATGGTTTCGCGAACGCCTCGGATTTGATTGGGGTCCAGGCCCGAGGTGGGTTCGTCCAAAATCAGGACTTCGGGTTCGTGGATCAAAGCCTGGGCCATGCCGACGCGTTGGCGGTAGCCTTTGGAGAGTTTGTTGATCGGTTTGTAGATCACGCTGCCCAAGGCGCAGAGTTCAACGGCTTTGGCGATTTGATTGATCTTTGTTTTTTTGTTCATGCCGCGGGCTTCGGCAAAGAAGTCCAGCAGGCTGTACGGCGTCATCTCGGGGTACAGCGGTCCGGTTTCGGGCAGGTAGCCGAGTCGTTTGGAGCCTTCCAAGCGGTCGGTGTTCATATCGTGGCCGGCGATTTTGGCAACACCTTGGCTGGGCGACAGGTAGCCCGTCAAAATTTTCATCGTCGTGCTCTTGCCCGCGCCGTTGGGGCCCAGGAACGCAACCACCTCGCCTTGGTACACGTTAAAGGAAACCTCTCGGGTGGCCGCGAAGATGCCGTAAAATTTGGACAGACGATCGGCTTGGATCATGGGTTGTTCGGAGCCGCGGTCGGTCGCGTCCAGCGTCGCATCAGAAGTTTCGGTCGTCATGGCAATCGTGGGGGAAGGTGTGGCGCGAGCCAATGGTGGAATCAACGTAGTGGCACGTTCGGGCGATCGTATTTTTATTGGTTACTTGAAGATTGTCGACCATCGCAGACCCGCGCCCGTCAAAACGAACGACTCTTGGCAGGGTTGTTAAGTCTTTGACGGTAATGACGATTACCCATTTTCGCTACGTTCGGATTGGGGGATTGGTTCAGCCGTTTTAATTGTCTGAAAAACCGATAAAGTGCGTGACAGCCATGGATTTAAGACACTTTTTGGTGCGGTAAGTCGGCGGTGATGAATATTCTTCGGTTTGCGATCGATGAACAGCTGCTTGGTCGCTGGAAATTCGGAATGCGGGTTGCTGGGCGATATATTTGCGAATTGAGTTAAGTAACGTGGCACTAAATGCGGTTAAGGGCTAGTATTGCCACTTATTGTTTAGGGTTAGTACTGATGACTGGGGAAGCCATGATTACGACGCAGCAGATTGAGAAGAGTGTTGACCAGCTCGGATTGTTAAAGCTGATGTACCTCAGTCGCGAAGGCGATCGTCGCGAAGGGATCTTGCTTCGCCAGAGCAAAGGTTGGTTTCAGGTGGCCGGGATTGGTCACGAGGCCTTTGGTGTTGTGTCGACGTTGCTGAATGAGAGCGATTACCTGTTCCCGTACTACCGCGACCGCGCGATGGTTTTGGGTCGAGGCGTCACGAACTACGATTTGGCGTTGGCCTATTTCGCCAAACAGAAAAGCAGCAGTTGCGGCCGGCAGATGCCCGGGCATTACTCATCGGCCGCGCATAACGTTTGGAGCACGGCCACGCCCACCGGCAGTAACATGTTGCCCGCTTGCGGCATGGCTTGGGCCATGCAGTTGCAAGGCAAATCGGATATCGTTGTGGCTTCGGTTGGCGATGCGGCATCGCGGCAGGGCGAATTTTACGAAGCGGTTTGCTTTGCGGTCGAGCGTCAGCTACCCGTCATTTTTATCGTGGAAGACAATGGCTACGGTATCAGCACCAACACCGACAAATTCAACCCGTTTAAGCTCGGGATCTTCGCCGACAAGATCGGAGTCCAGCACGTTGATGCTCGAGATCCAATGGTTTTGGAAAAGGCGGCCATCGAGGCGATTGGCAAGGCGAGGCGTGGCGACGGACCGACGTTTTTGCACTGCGAAGTCGATCGTTTGTGCAGCCACACCAGCAGTGATGACCACCGCGTTTATCGCGATCCCGAAGATATTTCGGCGATGATGGAACGCGACCCCATCGACATGTTCGCTCAGCGACTGATCGATGCCGGTAAACTAACTCCGGACCAGTGGAGCGAAATTCAGCAAGAAATTGACCAGCAGGTTCGGGCCGACTATGACCGTGCCGAAAGTGAACAAGACCCGAGTGCGGACGAGGTGCTGGATCATTTGCTGGCTCCGATGCCAGAGCCCAAAGTGCCGCCGATTGCTGGCAACCGGCAGCTGCGGATGGTGGATGCGGTCAACGAGGTGTTTGCTGACGCGCTCAAGAACGACGATCGAGTTGTTTTCTTTGGCGAGGATATTGAAGACCCCAAGGGCGGCGTTTTTGGTTTGACCAAGGACCTTTCTAACGCTCATCCTGACCGGGTTTTCAATTCGCCGTTGGCTGAAGCGACCATTGCGGGCGTTGCCTGCGGGATGGCTTCGCAGGGCATGCGGCCGGTTTTCGAGATTCAGTTCATGGACTTCATCGCGCCGGCTTGGAATCAAATTAGCCAAAATTTGGCGACGCTGCGTTGGCGAACGGGCGGCGACTGGAAATGCCCGGCCGTTTTCTACGCGCCTTATGGGGCTTACTTGCCGGGCGGGTCGCTGTGGCATAGCCAAGCCAATGAGTCATGGCTGGCGCACACGCCGGGGCTTCGCGTGGTTTGTCCGTCGACGCCCGAGGATGCGGCGGGGCTGATGGTGACCGCGATGCAGGCGGACGACCCGACTTTTGTGCTGTTGCCCAAACACATTATTCGCTCGCAGGTTGATGTGGGTGAAATGGAAGCGGTGCCCTTTGGCAAAGCGAAGGTGCTGCAAGAAGGCGACGACGTCACGATCGTGAGTTGGGGTAATTGCCTTGAGCTGGCGTTTGCGGCGGCTGAGCGATTGGGTGACGTGTCGGTGGAAGTGATTGACTTGCGAAGTATTCAGCCGTGGGACCGCGAAACGCTCAAGACCAGTATCGCCAAAACCGGGCGGTTGATCGTCGTGCAAGAAGACGCCGAGTCTTGCAGTGCGGGCCAGATGATTATTTCGGAGCTGACGGGTACCGAGGACAGTTGGTACAGCTTCATCAGCCCACCGCAGTTGATTTCACGTTCGGACGTTCATATCGGGTACAATCCGATTTTAGAGTATGCCGCATTGCCAGACGTCGACGATGTCGTGGATGCGATTCAGCGGGTTATGGCGGAGTGAAATCTGATGACAGTGATTCCAATTAAAATTCCGCAACTGGGCGAAGGCCTGCAGGAGGCTCGGCTGGTCGAGTTTCTGAAACAGCCGGGCGATCGGGTTGAACGTGACGAATGCATTTTCGTGATGGAAACCGACAAGGCGATTTCGGAGATCGAAGCGACTGATGCCGGGACGTTGGTCGAGTGGACTGTGGATCCGGATTCCGTGGTGCCGATCGGTTCGGAGGTGGGGCGTTTGGACGTGGGAGATGCGGCGGTCGTAGCGGGCGGCGGCGACTCGCATGGTTCGCAGGCCGCAGCAAAGCCGGCTGGTGCGAGTCAGGCTGGTGCGGTGGCGGCAGCGCCTATGAAATCAAAGTCGGTCCCCAGGCCGGATGTGCGAATCCCGCCGCGAACGCGAAAATATCTGAAAGACCATGGGTTGCTGGAGGTGGCTGGCGAAATTCCCACCAGCGGTACGAAATTGATGCCGGCGGATGTGGATCGGTATCTGGCGGCTGGCGGTACGGCGGCGGTTGCGTCGATGGTGCCTGCTCCGACGGTGACCAATAAAAAGCCGCGGCTGGCAACGTCGGCGGATTTTGTTGAAGCGGAAGTGCCTTCGGCTCAGCAAACGTTGATCTACCGGATGGCTCGAGGCGTTCAGGTTGTTTTGCCGGCTGTTTTGGAAACGGAAATCGAGTGGGGCAAGATCGCCGCGGCGCGGGCGCAGGTCAAAGCGTCGGGTGGCGGTCCGACCGGTTTTGGGATGTTCTTGTGGTGTGTCACGCAGGCGATGCGAAGGAACCCGATGCTTCGCAGTAGCATGTCGGCGGATTCAAAAGTGCTGCGGACTTACAACCATGTCAATTTAGGCGTGGCCGTGTCGTTGGACGGTGATGAACTAAAAACGGCCGTTGTGCGGGAAGCGGATATTTTGAATCAGGCGGGTTTCTTTTGGCGATTGTCCAATAGCATCGCGGAGGCTCGTGATGGCAAGGATCAGATCGACGCGTCCACGACGGTTAGTGTTTCTAATATTGGTGTGGCTGGGATGCGGTCGGGGATTCCGTTGGTGGTGACGCCCGCGGTGGCGACGATTGCGATTGGTGAAGTTCGCGCGGTGCCCGTGCCGACCGAAGAGTCGTATGTGTTCAAGAAAGTGGCCACGTTGACGATGAGCTTTGATCATCGACTGCTCAATGGCGTGGGCGCGGCTAATTTTTTGAACGACGTTCGCGAGACCGCGGCCAATTTTGCTCTGGAGCCCTAAGGTCGAGTGGTTTTAGTCGAGTGGTTTGAGGTGAGGGCGATCGAGGTAGGTTTTGTTTGACGAATCCAGAAATTCAAGGGGATGCGGTGACGGTTGAATTGAACAAAAAAATTGTTGTCGTAGGTGCGGGGCAAATGGGAGCCGGTATCGCTCAGGTTGCCGCCGGTGCGGGTTGCGCCGTGAGCTTGGCTGATGTTTCGGTGGAAGCCGCCCAGGCGGGCAAAGCCAAGATTGAAAAGACGCTCAGCCGCTTGGTCGAGAAAGGCAAGTTCGAAGCCGCAGCCGTTTTGGAGTTGCTCGGTCGAATTCAACCGGTCGATTCGTTGCAGGCGGCGGCGGAGGCCGATTTTGTGATCGAGGCGGCTTCGGAGGACGAGTCGATCAAGCGAAGCATTTTTTCGGAAATGGAAAAGCATGCTGGGCCGTCGACGATTTTGGCCAGCAACACGTCGAGCATCTCGATTGCCAAAATGGCGTCGGTGACTTCGCGGCCCGATAAGGTCGTTGGGATTCACTTCATGAACCCGGTGCCGTTGATGGAGTTGGTCGAATTGGTGCGCAGCGATGAAACCTCGCAGGCAACTTACCAGGCCGCTCGATTATTTGTTCGGGCGTTGGGTAAAACGGTGATCACGTCACAAGATCGTCCCGGTTTTTTAGTCAATCGGGTATTGATTCCGTTTTTGAACGAGGCCTGTTTTTGTTTTGCCGAAGGTGTGGGTACTGCCGAAGATATCGATTTGGGAGCCAAGTTGGGGCTGAATCACCCGATGGGACCGTTAGCGTTATCGGATCTGATCGGTTTAGATACCGTGCTGTCGATCGCTCAGGTTTTACATCGCGACTTTGGCGACGAAAAATACCGCCCTGCCCCGATTTTGGAGCAGTACGTCGAAAAGGGTTGGCTGGGGCGAAAGACAGGACGAGGTTTTTATGAATATCAATAAAGACTTCAGGTGGGGGCTCGAATGAACATTTCGGTTGAGCATGACGGTCAGGTCACGACGGTAACCTTGAATCGTCCGGAAAAACTTAACTCGCTTAATCGCCAATTGTTGGTGTCGATTGGAACGGCGTTTGAAGAAATTCGCGATCGTGAGCAAACGCGTTGTGTTTTGTTAACGGGGGCTGGGAAAGCTTTCGCAGCGGGTGCCGACATCGCGGAACTGGCGACGATAGGAAGCGACCAAGCGACGGAGATTTCTCTGCTGGGGAAAAAGGCATTTAATGCGATCGAGCAATTTCGGTGCCCGGTGATCGCGGCGGTCAACGGGTTTGCACTCGGCGGCGGTTGTGAACTGGCGTTGGCTTGCGATTTTATTATTGCTTCGGACCGAGCCAAGTTTGGTTTGCCGGAAGTCAATTTGGGCGTGGTGCCTGGTTTTGGTGGGATGCAGCGACTGGCGGTACGCGTTGGAGCGGCGATGGCGAAGGAGTTGATCTACACCGGAAAGATCGTTGAAGCGGAAGAGGCCGCGCGAGTGGGTTTGGCCAATCGTGTTTTTTCTGGCGACGATCTGTTGGGCGAATGCAAAAAAATGGCGGCGCAGATTTCAAGTGTGGGTCCGGGCGCGGTGGCTTCGGCCAAGCGTTCGTTGGCGGATTACACGGGATGTTTGGTCGGCAGTGACGACGTAAAAGATTCAGAAGAATTTGGGAGACTGTTCGGTGTGGCGGAACAACAGGAAGGCATGCGTGCCTTTATGGAAAAACGCAAACCGAATTTTTAGGCGCTTGTTTTGAAGCAACGAAACCTTGGTTGAGGGTGTGACTATGCTTAAGAAAAATGATGAAAACGAAAAGTCCAGCGCCGATGACGGCATGGCTCTGATCCTGCAACAGGCTGGGAAATCCAGCGCCGAGATTGCGGCTTTGGCGACTTTGGATGATGCCGACCAGACGGCGGAAAATCAGTTTTCTGGCGAAGCACCGACGATCGCGTCGTTGTTTGGAGTTGGTAAGGCGCGGGAATTTTTTGCCGGCGACTTCACGCCATCGCAAAAGGTGGCTCAGGTGATGAGCGATTCGCTGGACTTTTTGATGCAGCGAAAAAAAGAAAATACGCTGGTCGATAACCAACGCATGTTGTTCCGCGATGACATTATTTCAGGGTTGGCCGAGCGTGGTTTTTTTGGGCTGGCAATTCCTGAGCAGTACGGAGGTAGCGGGGCCAAGTTGGGTGACTTGGGACCGTTGCTACGAGCGTTAACGTTTATTCATCCTGACTTGGCGGTCATGTTTGAGGTCCATAATTTCCTTGGACCGGTGACGCCGATTTTGGATTTTGGCACCGAGGAACAAAAGTCGAACTACTTGCCGAAAATGGCTCGTGGTGAATTGCTGGGCTCGTTTGCTCTGACCGAACCCGGTGTTGGGGCTGACCCCAGTCGGTTGTCGATGACGGCGCGGTTGGAGGGTGAGCAGTACATCGTTAACGGCGTGAAGTGGCCGATCACGAATGTCATCTACGGCGGGATTTGTGTGCTGATCGTCAAGTTGGAGGGGCACGATCTGAAGCCAGGACGTGACTCGGGCATGATCATTTATGAAGTGCCCAAGCAAGACACCGAGCATTTCCGGATGAAGCGGAATGATTTGACTGCGTTTGATTATTTGTGGAACGCTCGTTTTCGACTGATCGATTGTCCGATTTCGAAATCGTGTTTGTTGGGTCCGCCGAGCAAAGGGTTGGCTCAGGCGTTTAGTTCGTTGGCCAAGGGCCGCGGCGGCATTGGTGTTAACTCGGCTGCCAAAACTTTCAAGCTGTTGGCGCATGTGATTCGGGATCCCGAGAATGCTCAGCTGGCCGATGATCGGAAACCGGGCGAGCCAACTGGTGGCGGTTGGACGTCGTTCCGCAGCACGTTTGGCAAGCCGATTGGTAGTGCCCCGCGAATTAAAACTTGGATCGGTCGCGCGACGGCTCATGGTTTGGCCGGACGCGTGCTGGGCGATTTATGTTTTCGTTTGGCAGCCAACGGCGTGCGTGATGAAACTCAAGGCATGATCGCCAAGGTTTACGCGACCAAGGGTTTGTTGCAGACGGCGATTAACTGCTACCAAATCCAAGGCGGCCGCAGCGTGCACTCGGACGAACGGCGAAAGTACACGCGGATGGCGGCTCAGGGTGTGGATGTCAAAATGCAGGACAACCCAATTGAAAACAATATCGTCGAGAACATGAATGAGTTCACGATCGCGACGGTGTACGAGGGGCCGAATCCGGTGTTGGCCGATGTGGGTGCGCCTAACGCGATGACGCGTGACTTGCGCAAAAAGTATCTTGAGCCGATCGGGATGGCGGAGGTCAGCGGCAAGTTTGGCTTGGGGGCCAAAGCCAAGTTTGGTTGGTTTGTGGCGAGGAAAGTTTTGGGTTCCTATTTGCCGGTCAGTGGCGACGTGTCGGGAGTAGAAAACTTGTTCCCTGAAAAGCGTCGGCTGATCGGTCGCGCGATGAAGCGGAATCGGGTGCTGGGCAGACGCTTATTGCTGGCGATCGCGAAATACCAAAAAGAGTTCATGGATCAATCGTTTTTGCTGGGCGACGAGGGCGGGATTTTTGATCAGCTATGTCACAGTTTGGCATCGCTTACTTTTGCATTGTCGATGGAGAAGCCTTCGCCGGAGTATTTAAAGGTTGCCAATGCGTTGGATTTAGAAGCGGACTTGAAGATGAAGGGCCGTGAATCATCGCCACGGTTGCAGCAGGCTTGGGCAGAAATTGGCGAGCTGATGATGCAGGAAGATTCGCAATTGTACGGTGATTTGATCGCAGATCTGGAAGTGGCCAATATTCCGCTGGACCCGAGGTTTATTGATCGGTTTATTTAGAGCTTGTTCTGGAGCTTACGAGCCGACGGCGCTAGTGCTGTGAATCTCAATTTCGTGTGGTTCTTCGTGCCAGCACCTTTACCAAGAAATCAAGAAATCAAGCAAGAAATCAAGCAACCAAGAAATCCCCAGCAATTCCAAACTCCCCTCTCCCCGCGAATTCGG
>CAZROJ010000077.1:17110-20555 GCA_964601665.1 uncultured Pirellulaceae bacterium | reverse complement strand
GCTGCTTGAACCTTGGCTTGATCGCCGTCGGTTGCCACCACCACCTCGGCCGCGGCTTTGTCCGGGTTTCCGAGCGGGCTCGTATGCCGGTTCGACCGAGTCGGGGTCGCGAGGGATTTGCTGACCGATCAGCTTTTCGATTTCGCGAAGGTAATCCAGTTCGTCACCGGCACAGAATGAAATCGCGGTGCCTTCAAGACCCGCGCGGCCCGTTCGGCCAATGCGGTGGACGTAGGCTTCGGCTTCGTTGGGTAGGTCGTAGTTGACGACATGGCTGACCGCGTCGATATCGATTCCGCGAGCGGCAACGTCAGTCGCCACCATCACGCTGACTCGACCATTACGAAAATCTGCCAAGGCCCGCTGTCGAGCGTTCTGCGATTTGCCGCCGTGAATGACTGCGGCGTCGACGCCCGCTTTGTCCAAGCGTTTGGCAACCACGTTGGCGCCACGTTTGGTTCGAGTGAACACGATCGCGCTGTCAACTTCGTCGCCGCTAACGAGGTCGCGAAGAAGTTCGGGCTTGTCGCCTCGGTCGACGAAAATCAATTCTTGCTTGATTTTCTTGACGTTCTTTTCTTTAGGAGTCACATTGACGGAAATTGGGTTGAACAGCAATTGTTTTGAAAGTTCAACAATCGAGGGTGCCATTGTCGCGCTAAAGAACATCGACTGGCGATTGTCCGGCAGCGTTTTGATGATGCGTTTGAGGTCGGGCAGGAATCCCATGTCCAGCATGCGATCGGCTTCGTCCAAAACGAAAATTTCGAGCTCGCTCAAATCGACGTAACCTTGGTTCATCAAGTCGATCAAACGACCTGGGGTAGCCACGACGATGTGTACGCCGCGATTCATTTCGCGGACTTGGTTGTTTTGGTTGACGCCGCCAAAAATCAAGGCCGTACGCAATTTTAGATGTTTGCCGTAGACCTTCAGGCTGTCACCGATTTGGATCGCAAGTTCGCGAGTCGGAGCGAGGACGAGTCCTTGGGGTTTGCCGCGTTTGGCTTTGACCATTTCGCCGCCCAAGTAATCGAGCATTGGCAAGGAGAAGGCGGCGGTTTTTCCGGTTCCGGTTTGAGCACAGCCAAGGATGTCTTTGCCTTCGAGGGCGTGCGGAATGGTTTGGGCTTGGATCGGCGTGGGGGTTTCGTAGTCTTGTTCGCGGAGTGATTTTTCGAGTCCGGCGATCAGTTTTAATTCAGAAAAAGTCTTCAAGAAAGTGTCCTTCGATGTGCGGACGCCAGCGCAAATATTTAGACGCTGATCCGCGAGAGCAATTGGGTCTGAGATCCCACTGGATTTCAGAGGACTTCGGCCAAGCAAGAGGGCGGCGAAGTGTTGCTCGACGATGCCAAAAAAGTTTTGGCTTAACGAGCGGTCTCGGGAGTGCCGAGTGGTTTGTGTCGATGCTTCAGGCTCCAGCCCGGAATCGAACATCGGCGAGTGGTGGACTGCGGTCGCTGTAAAGCAAAACCGATGGTCTGCGTCGCCTTCTATGCTTCTAAAAAATGAAACTCAAATCAAACAGTCGACCAAAGCGGTCGGTGAGCAATCCCATCAGGCCGGACAATGCGAATCACATCTTCGCATCACTTGCTTGTTACCGGTGAGCAGGTGTCGGGTCGAACCGACGCAGGAACTGTAGCAGCGCCGATGAAAAAGTCCTAGTCAAAGTTTCGCTGGTAGCGGTTTTAGCGAAAATAGTCGCGTTTTCTCCGGTTTGGCAGCGATTGGCGTGATAGCGAATCAATCAAACAGCCCCTTTTGCACGCGATCCATGCCATCCACGGGCTCGATGCACTCGGGCCCGCCATTGGCGGGTTTGTTAACTCGGGGGCTGACGGGCCATGATTGGAGGTCGACTTCGCGATTGATCACGTTCAGCCAATGGGGCAAATTATCTTTTTGAATTTCATCGTCGAGCCATTGCTTGCTGTTGTCGGGCGTTAGCATGACGGGCATTCGATCGTGCAAAGATTGCATAAATGGGTTGGCCGGTTGGGTCACGATGGTACAAGTTTCGATCGCCGGGGCGTGGCTGGATTTGTCTTGCCAAGATTCCCACAGGCCTGCCATGGCAAATGTTTGGCCGGAGGCGAGTGAGATAAAGTACGGTTGTTTGGTGTCGCCGGTCTTTTTCCATTCGTAGAATCCGTCGGCCAAAATCAGGCAGCGACGTTTTTTGAAGGCGGATCGAAAAGAGGGTTTGTCGGCGATGGTTTCCGAGCGGGCGTTGATCATCCGAGCGCCCACTTTTAGATCGTTGGCCCAGCTTGGCACCAAGCCCCACCGCAGGTTGTCGGCGTGAAGTTCACCGTCGCGCAGTCTGAGGGACAGTACCGGTTGGGTTGGGCAAATGTTGTATCTTGTTTGAAACTCACCCACGTTCAGGCCATCAAACAGCGACGCCAAATTTTTAGCCGATGTTGATAGGGTGATGCGACCGCACATGGATTTCCTTTTGACAGATTTCGATTTTTCCTAGTGCCGCCGTTCACGCTGCGGCGGCGGTTTTCAAGTGCAGCCGTTCACTCCGTGGCGGCGATTTTCAAGTGCAGCCGTCACTCCGTGGCGGCGATTTTCCCGGCCACGGAGTGACCGCGGCACTCAATTGCAGCATTAAATTTTAATATTCGACACGAGCAGGATTAAATCTGATACAGCAAATACCGCCCTTCGGCCAAGCCAGCTTTTGAAGGGTTCTGACCAATGTACTTTTGAAATTTCTGAAAGTGCTCGAGGTTACGTACGAGATGATCGAAACTTTCGGATTGCTAAAATTCTCCTTGGTGATCCAGCAACCTGTTAATCTCGGTCGCCATGAAACGTTTCCACGAATAACACTGCCGCAACATCTTGACCCGCGGCGACATGCAGACGAGCAAATGGACATGGTTGGGCATGACTACGAAATCGCCAAGCTGGTAGCGATCGCCGTCAAAATACTTGAGTGATTTTGACACCACCGCCGCGATCTCTTCAAATTGCAGCGGGCACGCGCCGTGCCCCTTATCCAATTGCTCTTCAAGTTGGTGGCGGAACCAGCGGTTAAAGGCTTGACGGTCTTTGGAAGACAGTTGCTGCAACTTTTCTGCCCAAGGTTTGTCAGAGAAATCCTTGGTTCGGCGAGCAAGCCAATCATCGCGTTCTCGTCGCCACATTTCGACGGCTTGTTTCGGTAACGAATCTTGGGTGCGGAACGTGATGAAATAAGTAGCGCCTGATTGTTGCCAATGAGGTAGATCGCCACAGGTGATGTCAATGTGCTCCGTCGGGTCGAAGTAGTTGAAGTCAGTGACAACGGCCATGGATTTGCGAAGCGTTCGAGAGTTTCTTTGAAAGGGCTAGAAAGAGTGTATAAAATTTATTGGTAAAGCGACATTCAAGTGCAGCCGTCACTCCGTGGCGGCGGTTTTCCCGGCCACGGAGTGACCGCGGCACT
>CAZROJ010000077.1:0-17010 GCA_964601665.1 uncultured Pirellulaceae bacterium | reverse complement strand
CGCGGCACTGTTTCTCGCGACACTGTTTCTCGCGGCACTGTTTTATCAGATTACAGAAAGCAACCCTCGGTTAGTAACGCCCGCAAATGAGCTTGGTCATGCTGGACAATGGATAATTGATACTAAATGCCGTCATGTTCGATCGCGCGGTAGCCGATCGTTTTATAGCTCTCGCTGCAAGAATGGTTTCTGGCTGCTAAAATGTTGCCGACCAACGAGTCGCCGTTGGTGCAGTTGAAAGTAATCTAGGATATGCAAACGATCATGAAAATCATCCAGTCGAAATTGAACCAAACCGCTTTGCGAACGAAAGTCGCTCGGCTGTTGCCACGATGTTTGCCAGCCTTTTTCGTGAGTGTTTCGCTGACTCTGATGCTGACGGTCGTTTTACCAATCAGCGCGAGCTTGGGCGATGAACCTTCCGCAATCGATCAGCTCAAAAAGCACCTTAGAGGTTCCTCCGATGGAATTGCGTCGGTGGTTGATCAAGAATTCGCCAGTCAACCGCTTTCAAAATCACAAGCCAAGCAGGCTCAGAAACTGATCGTGAATGCTTGGAAGGAATCGATCCACGACGAACGGGCGGCGGAATTGAAATCGGAGAAGCTGAAGGTTGGCAAATACGAAATGCCCATCTTTGTCAAAAAATTTGGCAAGCAGCCGAAAGACGGTTGGAGCCTCTACATTTCCATGCACGGTGGTGGCGGTGCCCCAAAACGGCTGAACGATCGACAGTGGCAAAACCAAAAACGACTGTACCAACCTCAAGAGGGAATCTACGTCGCGCCGCGAGCTCCGACGGATTCTTGGAATCTGTGGCATCAAGGCCACATTGATCAGCTCTACGATCGATTGATCACAAGCCTGATTGTGACCGAAGGCGTTAACCCAAACCGAGTCTACATCATGGGTTATTCGGCCGGTGGTGACGGCGTCTACCAACTGGCACCTCGAATGGCCGACCGGTTGGCTGCGGCGGCGATGATGGCGGGGCATCCTAACGAAACGTCGCCGCTGGGGCTGCGGAACTTACCGTTTACGATTCATATGGGCGGCAAAGATGCTGCCTATAAACGCAACACGATCGCAGCGAATTGGAAGACCAAACTAGCTGAACTAAACAAGCAAGATCCCGGTGGCTATGTCCATCACGTCGAAATTCACGAAGGAATGGGGCATTGGATGGAGCGTCAAGACGCGGTCGCCCTTCCTTGGATGGCCAAGCATTCGCGAAAGCGTTTTCCCGATCGGATCGTTTGGAAGCAAGACGATGTCCAGCATTCGCGTTTTTACTGGCTGTCGGTAAACACGCCGGCGAAACCGGACCGGGCCGAGGTGGTTGCCGAGCGCGATAAACAATCAATCGCGATTGAAAAATCCGACGTCGACGCGTTGACCGTGTTGCTGAACGACGAAATGTTGGACATGGATAACCCGGTTGATTTCAAATGGGGCACGGCAAACGTTGGCAATCAAGTCGTGCCACGGAACATCAAAAATTTGGTAGTCAGTTTGCTCGAACGCGGCGATCCCGCCATGATGTTCAGTGGTCGAGTCGAGATTTCAAAACCGGAGTCGAAATAGAATTTGAATCGTGCCGAGCGATAGGAGACTACAGATTCAAGTCGCGTTGGCTGCGGGCTCCTGCGTATTCAACGATGGCGGCGATTGTTTCTTTGTTGGGGAGATTGGATTCGCGGATTTGTGACAACATCTTACGCGTTTTCGTTTCGCTGATCAAATGTTTACGAACCAAGGTCGCGATGGCATCATCGGATTGATGGTCGAGGTTCCGGCATCCCTCGCGGTAGACGATTTGGCTGGACAAAATGGAAGCGACCAGCTGAATTCGGTAGTCGCTGGGAATCCGATCGATGTACTGCTGACCGGCGGCATCGGTCAGTGATTTGGGCAGGTAGGCATGAATGAAACCGTCAGCCAGAGATCGTTCGTCGTCCTGCCAAGCTTCAATCGTATTTTGAATAATGTCACCAACGCGGATGATCTGTCGGCTGATTAGAATACTGATCTGAGGCAAATTCAGATCGGGTCTTCGACGTCCTTCGTTGAACAGAGAGACCGATTCGACGTACGCCAAATTGCACAATAGGTCCAAAACTTCGCGAACGTATTCTTTTTTGATTTGTAAGAATTGATCGTTCGAGATTAACATCCCGGCGATGATTTCCATGCTGCTGCAAATGACGCCGCATTTGTTAGCCGAAGAATCCTTGACGATCGCCACGCCACACTGCGAGAGATGATCTCGGGCTTGATCGGTGATAAACAGGTTGGCACCTTCAACCACGATAGGCGAAGACGGGTTGCCGGAATCATCCAAAAATCGCTGCCAGTTGGCGCTGTTAATCGCAGAAGGTCGGCCGCCCGCAGGCAGGAAAACATCCGCCGACAATTGGTTATGCAATTCGTTTCGCCGAGCGATTTCTTGTTCCGAAGTCAGGCCCGTGACGGAACCTTGTTTTGACAATTGACTGGGATCAAATTTGGCGATTCCCAATCCGCCGTCGACCAATCGCAGCAATTCGACATGGTCGAGTCCCGCCGGGTCGGTGGCGGCACCGGTGCCATCGGCGACACCTACAATTTTGGCGGTCGATGGGTAATCGCGAATCAAAATACGAATCGCATTGCCGCCGACATCACCGTCGGGCCCGCCGGTCAGTTTCACTGTGAATGGCTGCTTGCCCGGGTCGATGCCGTGCTCTAAAAGTGCCTGCCGCAGAAAAATCAACACGCCTTCGCTGGTGACGCCGAACTCTTTGTGATTGATGCCCGCGGTTGGCTTGCTGCTCATGATGGTCGCGGGATAAGGGTAGCCACGGTCATCGCTTCGCTGGACAATCCAATCGATCAATTCGTTGGTCACGTTTTCATCGGGACCCAGGTACAACAGTTCTTGACCGATCGAGTCTAAATCATTGGCTGTGGACCCGTCGACGTCCGCCACGAGGTCCAGCAATCCATCGACAAAATCGCGTCCGACTCGCACGGGTACCGAATCGGGTTTGCAAACGACAACCGCCTTGGATCCCCCTTCGGCGATATCCTTGTTTTTCAATTGCTGAGCCGTCGCCAGTCGCCAAGTTTCCTCAAAGACACGCGCACTTTCAAAAAGGTAGTGCTCGGTGTTTCGTGTGGGCACCAGTCGCATGCCGCCGCGTGAGACATTTCGGAAGCGAACGTGGAACCCATCGAAGCCTTGCCCGTAAACGTAGAAAATAGCAAACGGCGTATCGCCATGATTCAGGTTTTCGAAAATGTCTCCGGGCAACCGAAAGGCCGTGCAGCGCCGGCGAGGTGTATTGAGGTTTGCTCTTTGCACGGCCAACACCAATCGGAACAGCGTTTTCATCGTGCGTCGTTCTAGCGGATCCGCGATGGCTCTTAACTGATCGGTAAACTGGTCCAACCCCGGATGCTGCGCGACGTTGGCATTTTTTGAAAACCGATCCAGTAGCAATTGAATGGCTTCAGAGCTCAGGTTTTTGTGCTTTTGCATGGTCCGCAAGACCCGTTCATGCGAAACATCCATGGCATTGCAAAAGTTGATATTGTGTTGGGTCAATTTTGCCGTGCACAAAAACAATTCAGCTCGCTCGGTCGCGTCCGCAAACGAACTGGATTCTAAAAACGAAGTCTCCAAAAGCGACAGGATATCGTCGTCAACTCGCAGGTAATGCTCCATTTCGGTGACAACGTCTTTTGGCAGGAAGTCGGGTGGGACCGTGACGCGAAACGTTAACAACGCGACCAAAATCGAATCTTGCACAAGGACATTTTCAAGAATGGCCTTTTCAATATTGATCTTGCGCAGCCCAAAGTAATCGGCAATCCGGCCGAGCACCGTTCGCGTGGTCGCACTGGCGGCGGAAACGGTGATTTTCCAAGTGCCACCGTCGGGTTCGCAGAGCACTCGGATGTCATTGATGTGAGCGGTTTCTTTCAACGCGATGTATTGATGGGCCAAGTCTTCGGGCGATTCCAAAATGGCATGGCTGCGGTGGTATCTTTGGATGAAAGGTCGGACCTCGACTGGGTCGGCACCCGTCAACTCCGCCACTCTGTGAGTGACGGGGTCCAGCGAATGGTCGGTCGAGTCGTTTGGCTTTGTTGGCTGTGTTTCGTTGGGGGTCGCCGTTTCTTGAAAATCAAAAACGTCAACAATGAAGTCTCGATCCTTTGACGAAAAAATCTTGGCACTGACGAGAGGCCGGTCGTCGGGGAGTTTGCGGATCAGTCGAGCCAGCAAGCCGGGATGATTTTCTCGCGAGACGATGGTGATCCGCTTGCCATCGCGTTGGCGGATCAATACTTCTTGGCGGATATCGCACGCTTCGATCGCCACCAATGCTTTGAAGTGTTGACCGTAGTTTTCGGCTGGGATCTCACGAAAGTACTCGGCAGGCAGCTTTCTAAATGTGTCGCTGATCCTGCCATCCAGCTCGTCAATGATTTCTTGTCGCAGGCGTTTTACTTGTGAATCAGGCAGGCCCGATTGATCAGCGTTGTTTGACATTCTTAGTTTCGCCGTAGATTGGTTCGCAACCGTAAAGAGACAATTGGTGGATCTTGATTTTGGTTGATTGGGCTGAATTTACCAAGCTCCTTTTTTGAAAGCTGACGAAACGGAAAGCTGGCAAAACTGCGGCCGCCGGCCTAATTCGATTGCCGAGCTTGGTTCAGGCTCGCGATCGGTACGACTGGAATGGGGTTCGAACATTGGAGAAACCGCCATGCAAATTGGTTTATATTCGCCAAACGCAACTTTACAACTTGGCTGCAACCCCGCCGTCAAACTACACTCTGGCGATGAAAATTAATCACCAATTCAAATTCGATGGCGAAAAAGCAGACGCGATTTTGGCTATTCTGCGAGCGAAGTTGCCGGGCGAGCTTTCATGGTCGGCGGTACGTAAGCTTTTGCGAGGCCGGAAAATCGCGATCGGTGGAGTCCTGTGTTTGGACGAAGGCCGACGCATTGGCCCCGGCGAAGAGGTGCAGATTTACGACCAGCCGCTGCCGTCGCCGCCCGGAGACGACGATGTCAACGTTTGCTATGTCGACGCCGATATGATCGTGGTCGAAAAGCCGTCGGGAATGATTACGTTGCGTCGTCAGTCGGACGTCAATTGGACTTGGGCCAGGAAAAATCTGCACCCGACGCTGGACGAATGCGTGCCTCGTTTGGTTGGCCAGCACGCGGCGGAAAAGAAAAACAACAACCGAAATTATCAAAAGCTGCCCAAGCTGTTTCCCGTGCACCGTATCGACCGCGATTCCAGTGGGTTGCTGGTGTTTGCCAGAAACGAAGAAGCCCAGACGGCGATCATTCACCAGTTTGCTCAACATGACGCCGTGCGCAAGTACTTTTCTTTGGTGCCGGGCAAGCTCAAAGATCAAACGATTCGCTCGCAATTTATTCGCGACCGAGGCGACGGACTGCGCGGCAGCACCGAAGATACGTCGATTGGCGAACATGCCGTGACTCATATTCGAACTCTGCGGCAGATCGCAGGGTTTAGCGAATTGGAATGCAAGCTAGAAACCGGACGAACGAATCAAATCCGAATTCACTTGGCAGAATTGGGCCATCCGATTTGTGGCGACATCAAGTATCGCGGTCCGTTGGCCAAACCGAAAATTAAAGACCGCAGCGGAATTCGCCGGATGGCGTTGCATGCGGCGGAGCTAAGTTTTCGGCATCCGACGTCGGGCAAGCCAATGAAATTTGAAACCGCTTGGCCCAAGGCAATGCGATCGTTTATCAAACGACTGGAAGCAACCGAGCGTTGATGCAGAGGTCCGAATGCGACGGCGACGGCGATAATTTAGAACGACCCATATGCGATTGGCTGTCCGGTTTGGTCTTGCGAACGAAACAACAAGCTGTGACGCCGCGAAAGAGATGTTCTGGTTCGAAATTTTCGCTTCAACTTTTCGCTTTTAATCGCGATGCGGTCACAGCCTGGTTTTGGGTTTTCCAATCCAAGCGCCCAGTAAGCTCATCGGGAAATAGGCCAACACCAAGTCGGCAACGCAGAACCAGAGCGGCCCTCCGACCATCGCGATCGCCATGATTCCACCGACCATGAACCAAAGGCCAATGATTAACGCCAGCAGTCTATGCTGGCTTGCCGCGATCTTCACGGTCACGATCGCGCCTGCCAGCGTACCGATCGCGTGAGCCAAGAACGGGAACAATAAGTGCATCATTCCAAGCTTGGGCATCGCCGCAGCGATTCCTTCCATGGTCGTCATGTCAACGCCTTCGGGAGCCGGGACAAGGATATGCCCCATTTTTATCAGACCCAAATTGACAAGGCTGCCGATCACGATACCAGCGACAACCGCGGAAACGTTTCTGGAGGCGGGAGACATGTTGGTTCCAAATTTTCGATGGACAGATTCGAGTTTCGTCAGCACTTCGATTGCTCTAATGAAGTGTCCCCAAGAATAGTTCCCAAGCCAACAGCGGGCAACAAAAAGTGCCGCAGCTCAGTGCCACCGGAGCCTAAAGTATTGCACTCCGAGGACGATGCAATCCAGGCGACGACGGCGACCGAACCGCGGCGGCGATATTATTAGCACCAAACGGAGATGCGTGGGAAATTAAAGAGCCAAATCACGCCAAACCGTGGCATTATTCAGGTGTATCGATTTGATGCGTCCGAGTCCAAATGCACGATTGTTTAGAAGATTGAAGCTTTGGAGCGTCGATTGGCTAAGGTTTCGCCGCTCTGTGAGTATAAAACCTCGCAATTCGAGTCCGACTGGGCAGTCTTTTCATCTTCGGCAATTTAGTCAATCTGCCGAAGCCGATTTGTCATTTTGTTTTGTTGCCTAAAACCGCTCGGGCCTATTCTTTAGCTTTGACAAAATACCGGTGCCCAAAAATTCGAAGCGAGTTTATTTCTGAGTTGCCTCGTATTCGGGCGTTTCAAATTTCGTGAAAGTGCGAACGCCGAAAATAACTACGAATACAAAGCAACCCATCGGCAAGTAAAACGAATTGCGAACACCGATCGTGTCGACAAACATTCCTTGGACCAGCGGCAAGATCGCTCCGCCGACGATCGCCATGATCAAACCCGCCGATCCGAGCTTGGCTTCTTCGGAGGGCAAGTTCTTAAGCGCGATGCCGTAAATGGTCGGAAACATCAAAGCCATGCAAGCCGAGATCAAAACGAGGCTGGCCAGTCCGATTTTCCCGGGCAACCAAACCGCTCCCAAGCTGAACACAACGGCGGCCGCTGCCAAAGTCGCCAGCAAGCGTCCGGGGCTCACGTAATTCAGTAAAAACGTGCAAATAAATCGGCTGGTCAAAAAGATAACCATGCCCGCGATGTTCCAGCCTTGAGCTTGGCCCAGCGTCAGGCCGACTTGTTCCATTGCGTAGTGAATAATAAAAGTCCAGATCGTAATCTGGGCTCCCACGTAAACGGCCTGAGCGATCACGCCTTCGCGATAGTGAGCCCGGCCCAGTAGTCTGGAGAGCACTTCAAAAAAGGGCGAATCAGGTTCGGCTTCAACCAGTGTTGGCATTTTGGCGAAAGCAAAGATCGCAAAAAACGCCAGAGCAAAACACGCGATCACGACGTAAGGAGTGCGAACGACGCCAAGGTCGTGAAGTTGGAGTTCGCCGAATTTTTCCGGCGCGTCGGCTTTCATGTTGGACAGGCCCAATCCAACGGCACCGCCCAACGCACCGTATTCTGTTTTGAAGTCTGGCAAGCCGTCTTTGTATTGCGTTTCGTTTTCGATGTATTGCACCGCCGACGGATTTTTGGCTTTCATGTCGTCGCTGAATTGGCTGATGTCCAATGCTGGCGCGACCACATACATCGCGATCAACATTCCTGTTAGCGATCCCATCGGATTAAAGGCCTGAGCCAGATTTAGACGCTGGGTCGCCGTTTCGGGTGGCCCCATCGCCAAGATGTAGGGATTGCAAGCGGTTTCTAAAAATGCCAAACCAAACGTAAGCACATAAAAACCAACCAAGAAAATCCAAAAATTAATTTGAGTGCTGGCCGGAATGGTCAACAAAGCACCGGCGGCATACAGGGCAAAGCCAACCATGATCGCGCCCTTGTAGGAGAACTTCCGAATGAACAATGCCGCGGGAATCGCCATCGTAAAATAGCCACCATAAAAGGCCGCTTGCACCAAGGCACTCTGCGTATTGCTGATCTGAAAGACGTCTTTAAAAACTTTGACCAACGGGTTGGTAAAGTCGTTGGCAAATCCCCACAACGCAAAACAACAAGTCGTTAAGATGAACGGTATCAGGTACTCTCTGGGTACCGTTGGGATCGAAGATTGGGAGCTCATAAAATAGTTCTCTCAGACGCGTTGGCCGCCGGTGCGGACGGCTTGGACAGAAACAAATTTTACAGTAGCTTAAGACAAAGTGTTCAACAGGCTTGCTGTTAGTTTTCTGTCGAACCAATGACGCGTAATCGCTTGGCTTCTTTGAGCAGAAACGAGTGGTCCATGAAGGGTTCGAAGCCAATGTCCTGCCAAGCTATTTTGCCGTTAGCATCGATCAAGAACGTCCCGTGCAGCGGCTGATTTTCAAAATCATCGTACGCTCTGAATTGGCGAAAGACATCTTGCTGACCGTTGGAGGCCAGCTGGATTTGGAAGTTCTCGCCGCCGGCGTCTTGGATCGATTTCTGTAATCCCGCCTGATCGTCGGTGCTGATGGCAATCATTTCGATGCCGGCTTCGCGGAATGTGTCGACCTGGGGCGCGAACGCTTGAAGTTGTTCGGCGCAGTGCAGGCAGCCATGACCTAAATAAAAAATAACAACGTGCGGTTGGCCAGCAAAATCAGCGGAGCCGACCGGTTCTTGGTTGGAATCGATTAGCGACCATGTCGGAGCGAGCTGAGGTGACCAATGAGCTGGTCCGAGCGTGTCGAGGTCCGGGCGGAATCCGACGTCGATCGGGGGTTGGTATTTCTTTCGCCAGTCCGCAGGCAAGTCCATTTGTTTGGCGATGGGGGCCAGTCGAGCGAACATGGGAAGGGTCAGGTCGATTTGGCTGGACGCGTCACGCAGTTTTGTGAAAGTGGCGGCGGCAAGTTTTTGGTCGTCGTTTTGGTGGTAGGCGTAAGCCAGCCGAGCCAAAGGAACGACTTCTTGTTTGCGACGATCGACTTGTTTTTTTAGTTTCGCAATCGCGTCGTCCTTTTCGCCGGCCGCAAACTGCCACTCGGCGATCAACGTAACGTCTTCGCCGGCCGCTTTTTCGATTTTTTGATAGGCCGTTTCAAAATCGCCTTCACCGGCAGCGCGGTAGCCATCGATGGCCAAGATCGCTTTTTCTAATTGCCTGCGAAGTCGCTTGGCTTTGCTCTTGTCCTTTTTTAACGCGTCCAAGTCGACGGGCTGTTCGTTCTTTTCTGTTTTGGCATCGTCGTTGGCTTCTTTATCCGTTTCTTCATCCGCCTTCGTTTCTGCTGAATTTGGTTTGTCAGCTTCCATGGCGGCGATCTGTTTTTCACGCTCGGATTCTAAATCCGCTTGTTCGCTTCGCAGGTCGTCCAGTTGCTGGCGTGCGTCGTCAGCGATCGCGGATTCGCCCAGTTTCGCGGCGGCACAGCCGAGCAATCGTAGCGACTTGATTTTCTCTTCAATAATTTCGTCTTCTGCCAGATAAGTGGACTGGCAGAGCTGAATTGCTTGATCGTGCAATTCAAAAACCCGTAAAACCTCGAGCAACCGTTTGCGACCGTAGGCTGAACTGCTGCCGCGTTTTTTCAAATGGTTGTAGGTCGGATGTCGCGGAAGATCGACCATGTTCTTAGCCAGCGCGACGGCCTCGGTGGCTCGACCCAGATACATTAAATTTCGAATCAACCATTCGTTGTTGTGAGCAAAATTGCTGATTTGATCGGGCAAAACGCGGTCTCGCATCATGTGGGCATGATCGACGCGAGCCGAAGCGGATTGCTGGAAGGTTGCATCTTCGAAACGTTTTAGCCGCGAATAAATGTGAGCCGGCATGTGCCACATGTGGGCAATCGCCGGAGCCGACGGACCGCAGCGAGCGGCTGATTTGAGTGCGAGTTCGGGCTTGCGATAGTCCCACAAGTGGATCGAATAATGATGCGCCGGATGCAAGGGGTCGGCGCGGAGGACTTCTCGAATCATCAAGTCGGTTGTCAGGTAGCTGGTGATCGGCACGCCTTCGCGGCTGTTGTACCAAATGCGATGAGCGATAAAGGCTTTGGCTTCGATGTCGTCAGGGAATTCGATCGCGATCGATTCGAGATCCTTCAGCAGCCCTTTGGCTCGACCGGGAATATCAGGGTCTTTGCTGGAGCGATATTCTTGGGCCAGTTTTTTGGCGTCGTTAGACTTCGCATTTCTCTTTTCCAATTTGGTTTCGGCAAGGTACTTTTTGAAGGCCGCGATGTACATTTGCTCGCGCTGGGTCGCGTTCTTTTTTCGCTGGTCAGCTTCGTCAATGAAGCCTCGCCCGCGGACGCGATTTTGATAGGTTGCCACCGCCGCTCCCCAGTACGCCATCGCGCAGTCGGGGTCGATTGCAGCTGCTTGACGGAAGGATCGTTCGGCTTCCAAATACCAAAAGCCATGCAATTGGCCGATGCCTTGATTGATGAACGCTTGAGCTTCTTTGGATTCGGTGGTGACGGGAAAGCTGACGTCGCCCGTGCCGCCCATCAGATAGGCCTTCTGCCGCGGGCCTTCGTTGAAGGCTTCGCCATGAGCCGAGTGACCGGCGAGGACTTCTTCGATGGACTGTTCGGCATCGGTTGAGTTACTCGCGCCGGTTTTCTTTTCGTCCTCGGATTCTTCGTCTAATAATTTGGACGTCAGCGTGGCCTGCGGATTGGTAGCGACAACGAAATTAGTGACTTGCCAGGCGATCGCGTTTGCGTCTTGCAGTGGAGCAACAACAGCGAAAGCGATCACGACGACCAGTGTTTTTAAGGTTGCATTCATGCCGACCATTTTAACCGTGAATTCGCAGTTTGCGAGTTTTTAATATCAAACTTTCATCAGGAGGATCATTGAAGCGGTTAGGGTTTTTGGAGAAGCTCGCGAAGGTCGCAAAGAAAAAGTTCCGCTTGGTTAAGGACTTGTTGTGGGATAAGCTCTTAGCAAGATGGAAAGGCACTTTTGTAAAGCGCAGAAGTCATCGGTTACGATATTCCGCATGACACCTTTGGCACTGGAACTCCACTGTTGCAAGCGTCTTGCTGATCTTCGCCGCGTCGCCAATCTTTAGAACAGATTCAAGCTGGCTCGCAGATTGCTCGGACTCTCTCATCCACACCAAAAACTGATCGTCGTAGTCGTTGGAATCCGGCAGATTCGATAGCGATTGATCGGTTAGGATTAGATCGGTTAGGGTTAGTCTACGCAGCGTTTCTCGAAACCCTTCTTTGAGCAACAGTGCCTCGTGCTGCGGCGCGAGATCGGGATGGTCGCTGGGTGTCCGCCAGTTTGCAATTTCGCACAGTTTGAGATTGTCCAACGCCCTGTCAATCTGGACCATCGTTGCGGCAAGCGAACCGACTTTGGCAACCGATAACAATTCGGGCAATTCGTCGTCGAGGGCGGGACGTTGATAAGCTTCGACGTCTCGCCAAAGTCCCGCATAACCTGTGCTGGTGCCGGCTTTTTCGAGGATCTTAAGTCCTCGTCGGCCGTCGAAATCACCTCGGGCAATACAAATCGCCGCCGCACCGGCCGGGCCTCGATGCTTGCCGTGATGGCAGTGCACGTAGGTTGTTTCGTTCAGTTCATCGGCGGCCTGTGCGAAGGATCGTGACGCTTCGCCACCAAGGCCGTCATAGCCGATCGGGATATGGACATAGCGGATCCCGTATTTTTTGGCGACGTTAACATTGGGTATCGCTCCATCGACACTGACAATGGTTTTCACCCCCAATTCGGCCAATTGCCCAAACGCAGCTTCCGTTTTCGGTTCGGCTCCGGAATAAACTTTGTCGGTGACTTGGATCAGATTGTGAAGTTCAGGATAGTCCTTTTCCGTTGGTCCGTCGCTGGGCAAGAAAACGCCAGAGACTCGCTGTCCCGTCGCGTCGTGCACCGAATAACTTTTGTGATTGTGATGGGCGATTTTTCGGCCATCGCCGCAGCCAACGAGGATCATGATCGCGGCGGCGAGCGATAAAAACGACGGGGGAAAATTGAGCTGACTCATTTCTGGCTTTTTCGAATCATCGGGGAAGTTGGAAATACGTCCGCTGAATATCTTACAAGATATCACCCGTCCCCGATGTTACGAACGCTCGTTTGATTCGAAACCGATGCATTCGTCAAATCGACACCACTCAACGAAAGCCTCAAACCTCGCCTCAGCCAAGCGGCGACGGCGTGTCACTGCCGAAAGCGTCTGCACTAAAAATCTGAACCAATGACTTCGCCGCCATTAATCGTTCCCAATGCTCGCCAAACCGTTAAGTCAATTGCTTTAGAAACGGAACGAGCTGAACCGTCCATGATCCCAACATTGACCATTCCGCCTGCGTGGTAGCTTCGAGACGTAATCGCGGCGTAGGTTGGTTTGGTGTTGCTGTTGCCTTCCTTTTCAGAATTGAAATCAATATCGTACATTTGGCCATCGTGTTCGTACGGCACGACCGTGTTTGGCGTAAAAACAGTCGTGATTCCAGAATGATGCACGCGCCCATCGCACCATTCTGTATGCCCTGTGTTTCGATGGAGACCACTGCCGAGTTTGAGTTCTCCCGAGTGGCTCATGAAAGCAGCCGGATCAGTGGGTGGTGCTGCCCCCGGATCTTGAGTGTTGCGTATGTAAGAGGTGAAGGCTTTGACTTCGGCAACGCAGAGCGTATTGCTTAGGCCGTCCTGCACTGAGCCGAATTTCACTTCGCCGTTGACATAAAATGCCCCATCGCCACGACGACCGGTGATCGGATCATAGACCAGCCAAGACCCAAAATTAAAGCCATAGTTTTGCGGGTAAACAAATGGAGTCCCATTCTTAATTCGAACTGTATCGTTGATTTCGCTTGGACACACGAACATGGGCACGCGCATCGTGGGAACGCCGGTTTCTACGTTAGTTGCATCGCTCCATGCCTGTCCAAATTTAATCATGCTGTAGGCATTCGCCTGCTCGCAGTAAGGCAACAGCTGAGCATGAATCGACCATGAACCATTGCTGGTTGCCGTTTCTCCAAGGCCCAATCTGTAGCTTGCCGGCAAATGTCGATTGGCTGATTCATAATTGTGGGCTGACAAAACCATCTGCCGAACGTTGTTCATGCACGACGTTCGACGAGCCGCCTCGCGAACCATCTGGACCGCTGGCAGCAACATGCCAATCAGGATTCCAATAATTGCGATCACGACTAATAACTCCACCAGCGTGAACGCCGACCTTGTCGTGATTGATGTTTGTCTTTTTTTATTTCCGGCTTTCACTATCGGTTTGCTCCAGTGCATAATTGCATGCTTGTGTTGGTTCGTAGCGTTTCTGTTCGCTGTTATTCCACATAGTACTGCAAACGCTATTCCATAACGCAAAAAACGTCAAAACGAAACGATCAGGGCCACTATCCACAATTTTGCAGCGGCAGCGTGTCGGCTGATGCAACACTTGTCGGCTCAAACGACACGATCACTCACCACAATCGAGGCAACAGACAGTGCGATGGCCACTTAGAAACCAGATCCTGACCAGAATGCTGGTGTTATTGGTGATTGCGATCGTCTCGCTCACCTATACCAGCATCCGCTCAATCATTGCAGCCAACCGCGAGGCAGAACTCGATCGCGTCCAAAGGATTGTCGAACTCATGACGACTTCGCGCTTTCCATTGACGTCGTCGGTGTTAGAAAACATGAAACTCTTGTCGGGAGCGGAATTTGTTTTCTCTGAAGGCAATGGAGAGGCCGATTCAAAAACAAGCGGCGCTCCGCCCGTCCCGCAGGATGGCCCTCGGTCAAAGCACAACGGAGCCAACCAGACCGATCCAAAAACAATTGAAATCAACGGGCAACCTTATCTGCACACGGCCGTGTTGGGAATTCGAAACGGGAACCAACCAACCAAAAAAGGCGTGCTTAACATTTTTGTGCCCAGTCAATCTGAGCAGACGATTTGGTGGCAGGCGAGTAAGTCACCGTTGCAGATCGCGTTATTCATGCTGCCCCTAGCGTTGATTTTTAGTTTAGCACTAGCCAGTCAGGTCACTCGTCCGCTGGCCAAGCTGAACCAACAAGTTCAACAAATCGCAGAAGGCGACGTGCAACCGATCCCTGCCGTTGGCCGAAACGACGAAATCCATGATCTAAACGAGTCCATCAATGAAATGGCCGTGAAGCTCCAAGATCACGATACCCAGCTGCGAAAAAATGAAAGGCTCCGAACGATGGTGCAATTCGGCAGCGGCGTTGCTCACCATCTTAGAAACTCCGCGACAGGTTGCAAAATGGCGGTGGAACTACTTGCCGCTGAGCAGCCGGGAATTGCAGATACCGAAAATTATCAAGTCGCGGTCCGGCAACTCGGTTTGATGGATAACTACATCAAGAAATTTTTGCTGCTGTCGAAATCTCCTATCACAGATAGCCACGACGAAATTGGCGATCTCGATTTGAGCCCGGTTTTGGATAACGTAGTCTTTCTGTTGCGTCCTTCGGCAGAACACCTTGGCGTGGACTTGTCTGTCGAATCCAAGTGCGATGACTCAAGCGTCAAAATGCTCGAGGAAGACGCTCAGCAGCTGATGATGAATCTGATGGCCAACGCGATCCGGGCAGCGAGCGAAATAGGTTCCACGATCACGCCCAATGGACGAGGATTCGTTTCGGTTGAACTGCTGGTTGAGAAAGGTTGTGTCAAGTTTTCTGTGACGGACAATGGTTCGGGGCCACCGGAGAAAATTGCCGCATCCATTTTCGACCCTTTCGTAACGGGATCGACCGAAGGAACAGGCCTGGGGCTTTCTTTGGTTCACGAGATTTCCGAACGAACAAACGGCAGGGTTAGCTGGTGTCGAGAAAATCACCAAACGACTTTTAGTTTTGAGTCCGAAAATCAACAAGCAGCAAAGGCACAGTAAATCCAATGGCACGCGTCCTGATTATCGACGATGAAGAAAGTATCTGCTGGGGCCTCACGAAACTTTGTTCGCAAATGTCGCTCGATTCGCAAACCGCGTCGAGCGCCGAACGCGGCTTGGAACTCGCAAGACAGGCTCAGTTCGACTTGGTCATCATGGACGTTCGCCTGCCGGGAATCGACGGCATCACTGCGATCGAACAAATTCATCAAGTTCTCGGCAAGGTCCCGATCATCACGATCACTGCTTTCGGCGATCTGAAAACCGCCATTGATGCCGTTCAAAAAGGTGCGTTTGAATATATCGTCAAGCCTTTTGAATTGGACAACGTTCGTTCGACAATCGAGCAAGCGATCGCCACGAGCAGGCTGCTCGATGCGGTAGGTGATACAGATGAGCTGCCAATTCCCAATGCCGGTTTGGACTCGGCGATGATTGGAACATCGGCTGTGATGCAAGAGATATTCAAACAGATTGCGTTAACCACGACTTCCGATGCGCCGGTTTTGATTACTGGAGAAAGCGGCACCGGCAAGGAGATTACCGCTCGGTCAATCCATCGTTTCAGTTCACGCTCGACAGCGCCTTTTGTTCCAGTGAACATTGCCGCACTGAGTCCTACTTTGGTCGAAAGCGAACTGTTTGGGCATGTGAAAGGAGCATTCACCGGAGCCGATGCCGATCGAATTGGGCTCATCCAGCAATCCATGGGCGGGTCTTTGTTTCTGGACGAGGTCGCCGAAATTCCACTCGAAATCCAAGTGAAGTTGCTTCGAGTGTTGGATCAAGGCGAAGTTTCACCTGTGGGTTCGAACGCGCCGGTCAAAACCGATTTTCGATTAATCTCGGCAACGAATCAGGATGTACTTTCCCAGATCAATCACGGCGAGTTTCGGCAGGATTTGTTTTATCGACTGCGGACGTTTGAAATAAAACTTCCTCCCTTGCGTCAGCGCAAGCAAGACATTCCGGATTTGGTCGACCATTTTCTGCGTAAGTATCGTTCCCAATCAGCGGTAACGATCAGCAAGGATTTCATTGACGTTTTGAAGTCTCGTCCATGGCATGGAAACGTTCGCGAGTTGCAGAGTGTTGTTGACCGAGCCGCAACCTTATCCCGAGGCGGCCTGCTTACGGCCGAACATGTATCGGCTGAAGAGAATATCTTGCTCACCAACAATCGGACTCAAAAAATCGACCAGAAAATCCAGCAATTGATCGGCGAATGGACGCGTCAACGTTGGGAAGACCATGCGACCGACGATTTGTATGACGAATTAATTGCTCTGGTCGAACCAGCTATTTTGGCGACCGCATTTCAGCTGAGCGAAAACCAGTATTCAGCAGCGGCGAGACGGCTCGGGATTCACCGAACAACCCTCAAGAAAAAGCTGGATGAATGATGGGCAACTTACATCCATTGCCAACATGAGACAATTTCACCTGCTATACGACTTGCTTAAAAAGCTGAGTTATAAATTCAACAAAGGCTGTTTTCATGAACATCAAAAACGCCCAAGAGTCAGTCAAAGAATTTCATCAGCTCGTCAGCACTCCATTTGGAGACAAACCAAAGTTCCTTTGAACTGACAAGCCGAATACAGTCGTGTCAAGTCGTCTGCCAGGTGAAGCACTCTCAAGGTCTCGTTGCCTCGTCCACGACGTAAATGAGCGTGACGACTCCATAGAGTTATTCGCCAAGCAATCGGATGGCTCGGAGGTAGCCTTGCTCGAAGATGCTGTGGAATTCTGCCCCTTTGACGAATCGAGCCTGAAGAACAACGGTAAGAAGAACTGGATTTGGTGCATTACCGCTCCGCTGTTCACGTTGTTTCACATCGCCGCGACACGTTCTCGAAGCCGGCCAAGTCGTGCACACGGCAACACTCGAAGACTAC
>CAZROJ010000076.1:0-20601 GCA_964601665.1 uncultured Pirellulaceae bacterium | reverse complement strand
CGGGGCAAGCCCGACGGAAGCGGCAAAACACCCCAAAAGTGGCGCTGTCCAACTAGTTATGGCAAGTCACTCACCAGCTTAATCAGCAAGCGGTGTGAAAACGGCCAGTGCCGCGTTCATCACATCATCTTCCACCAATAAAATCGCTGTATCGTTCGCCGACAAACGGTCGCGGGCACCGGGAACTCGGACTTGATCCTGCTTCGACGCCGCCACGATCAAACAACGTTCGGGCAATCCGAGTTCGGCAATTGACGCTTGGGTTGCTTGACAATTTTCGGGCACGTCGACTTCGATCACATTGATCAAACCACCGGGCAACTTCTTTTTGGAGATGACGAAGCCTTCGTTCAAGTAAGCCATCACCTGTTTCGCCATCACATCGCAGGCACTCACGGCCGTATCAATTCCCAACCGATCGATCACTCGAGCGTAGTCCGGTCGGCCGATGATTGCCACGGTTTTCTTCGTGCCCAGATCATTGGCACGCACACACAATACCATGTTGTCTTCGTCGTCACCGGTGGTCGCTACAAAAACGTCTGCGTGCCCTACGCGTTGTTCTTCGAACGTCGTCGGGTCAGTCGCGACCGAGTGAATCACGGACGTGGATTCCAATTGTTTGGCTAACACTTTGCAACGCGGCTTGTCTTGCTCGATCACCATCAACTTAAAACGCTCCTGCTCAAGGATCCTGGCCAAATGCAATCCCGTTTCGCCACCGCCGGCGATCACGACGCGGCGCGGTTTACTTTTATCGCTCTTGAACAAAGTCTGGACATTTTTAAGTTCTTCCGGCCGGCAAAAGACGGTGACCTTGTCGCCGATTTCCAATTGATCCTCAGCCGTCGCGATCCACATTCGATTCTGTCGTTGAATGGTCCCGATGATTACGTTGGGCGGAAGTCCCAAATTACGAACCAAATCGCGAGTCACTTTTCCTTGCTGCCCAATCGTGATTTCCTGAACCTGCAAATCACCTCGAGCAAACTGTTCGACGACCAAAGCACCGGGCGTGCGAATGCTGCTGGCGAGCTCCAGAGCCGTCAAGTGTTCGAGCGACAAAATCCGATCGATATTGAAGTGGCTCTGGTAATCAAAGGTGCTCAGATCGCGAAATACCGGCGCGTAGACGCGCGCGATCGCTCGCCGAGCCCCCATCGATTTCGCCATGCTGGAGGCCACGATATTGACTTCGTCGTTGCCGGTGACCGCCAAGCAAATATCTGAACCGATGATTCCGGCTTGAAAAAGAACACTCGATTGCGAGGCCGAACCCAAGATCGCACGCACGTCGAGTTCCTCGTTGATGCGGGTAACTTTGACGGGATCTTGGTCGATAACGGTGATGCTGTGCTCGTGTTTGCACAGCATATCCGCGATCAAATAGCCGACGGTGCCTCCGCCCAAAATTACAATTTTCATTTCACTACCGGATTCGGTGCCGCACCTAGAATATTGGGATTATTATTTTGCGTTGCCATGACTTGGTGTCGATCAAAGCCCAAGCAAACAATCGATTTAATCAATCGACTTTTTCAATGACTACCGATGCAATCTGTCCGCTGGCCGAATAGCTGGATTTTAAAATAGAGCCAATTGAAGTCGGCGCGAGCTGGTCGCTGTTAACGACATTAATCGGGCAATCGTCGGCCACATGGGGGCAGTTGGTCGTCGGCGGCACCACTTGTTTTTCAAGCGTTAAAATCGAGGCGATTAATTCGACCATCGAAGTCCCCGGCCCCAGATTTCCAAACAGGCTTTTGTAAGCGACGACGGGGGTTTGAGCAAAAACGTTGGCGATGGCCTGGGCTTCAAATCGATCTTCATTGACCTGCCCGGCGGCATGAGCATTCACCAGCCCAATATCGCCAATCGATTTATTGGCTCGCCTGACCGCCGAACGAAAATGATATTCGAGGTCTTCAGAGAACCCGTCTTTATCAACTTGATGAAAACCTCGCGACCAGCCGCCCACGCTCGCCAAAATGTTGGCTCCGCGTTTTTCAGCTCGCTCGCGAGACTCCAGCACCAGGGCACCGGCGCCTTCGCCAACCACCATGCCGTCGCGATCGCGATCAAAAGGACGCGACGCTTGGGCGGGATCGTCAATACGTTTGCTCAGCAAATGCACGCCACGAAACAGCGTCGCCGTCAGCGTCATTTGCGATCCCGTTCCACCGGCGACCACCACATCCACCGCGCCACGTTGGATCAAATCGGCCGCTTCGATCAACGACAGCAACCCAGAGACTTCGCCTTGGCAGATCGAATTGCTGGGCCCACGAGCATCGGTGGCGATCGAAATATGCGACGCTGCCATGTTGGGTAAATACTTCAGCATCCACAGCGGTTGAATCTCTCGCAGCGCCGCAGCGCCCCAGCGTTCATGTTGATACTCTTTGTCGACCGTACACTTGCGAAAAACATCGGCGACTTCGTGCGGGTCGGCGAAGAAAGTTTCCGTGCCAAAAATCGTACCCACGCGGTCGGGATTTAAGGACCCCGCCTCAAAATTGGCTTGCTCAAACGCCATCGCCGCCGCCGCACAGCCGAACTGAATGGGCCCGCACATGATTTTGAGCGACTTGCGTTGTTTGATGTATTTCTTGGGCGCGAAATTTTTGACCGCCGCGCCAATGCGATGAGGCAGGTCCACGTCTTCGAACCTCTCACGCAGCGCAACACCGCTGCGTCCGGAGACCAACGCCTGCCAAAAATCTTCGATGCCGACTCCGTTAGGAGCCACAACGCCGACACCGGTAATTACGACTTCCTGGGCAGGGTTCATTAATGAGTAGAGTTGAAAACAGGAGGTTGGCTCTGGGCGTTTCGTCCCGCAAGACAATTCACTCGGCATGCATTATGACGGCTGGTAGTCATAAATTCGATAGGTTTTTTGAAGAATCGCGCCGCCACGCTCCAGCGTACCGCGAGAGAGCTTGTTCGATTCCAACACCCAGCTGAATTCGACGTTTTCGATCCCCCATCTTTTGACATTCGGGACCAAACGCTCCAAAAGTACCAAACCCAACCCCCAACGCTGGTATTGTGGCACAACATTCGTACTCAAAACACGAACATCCCGGATTTTTCGCTTTCCAAACAGAAGCTTCAATGCTCCCAATGGAAACAGCTTGCCATTGATTTTTTTGATCAAAGGATTGTAATCGAGCAACGCCACGACCGCCCCAACCGGCTCGCCATCGACCTCCGCAATCGTCGTCAGTTCGGGAGCCAACAGTAATTTCAGACCTTTGGCGGTCTCTCGCATTTCCGAATCCGTCATCGGCGTAAAGCCCCACTGGCCCGTGACGGCCTGATTGTAAATGTTCAAAAAGAATTCAACGTCGCGTGAAAAGTTCTTTTTGTCGATCGGACGAACCTTCACGTTAAAACGCCGTTTCGCTTCGTCAACGACAAATTGCAGCTTCGGGTCCAGTGACTCCAGCATGTCGACATGGCCGGTGAAAGCGAAAAGATCCTGAGCCTTAACGAATCCATTTTCCAGAATCAATCGCTCATAAAACGGTTTGTTGTAAGTCATCATGAACTTCGGTTTGCTGTCAAAGCCATCGACCAGCAATCCCCAGGTGTGATTTTGCGACGGATTGGCCGGCCCTCGCAGTTGGCTGATTCCCTTGTCAGCAAACCACGCCTTGGCCGCATCGAACAGTTCTTTGGCGACCGCCGAGTCATCAATGCACTCGAAAAATCCGAACATGCCTCGATTTTCGTTGTGGTGCTGGTTGTGATAGGCATCCACAATGGCCGCGATTCGCCCGACCGGCTTGCCGTCTTGGAATGCCAAGAACGTTTGAATTTCGGATTTTTCGTAAAACGGATGCGGCTTAAAATTCAATAGCTCGCGATCGGACATCAACAGCGACGGCACCCAATGCGGATCGCCCAAGTAATGCTGGAACGGAAACCGTAAAAACAGCTTTTGATCGGCCCTGGAGCTAACCGGGCGGATTTCGATCGTTGCGTTACTCATACTTGCAATGTTGATTAAGATAGTTGAAGCCGCAACAATTTATCGTTTTATCACGTCCTTTGACAGTCACCCATCCCTTTACGAAATCGAATTTTTAATCAATGCGCGTACTCGTTACCGGAGCGACCGGATTCCTTGGAAATAACATTTGCCGAATACTGATTGATCAAGGGCATCAACCCGTTGCTGCCGTGCGACCGGTTTCCGACTTAAAACCACTCGATGGCCTGGCCGTCGAAAAGGTAACCATTGATTTCGATGACAACGACTTTTCGATCGCACTGGACGACATCGACGCCATCATTCATTCGGCCGCACTGATTCATATCGGCTGGACTAAACTCGAGGCCAGCCGGAAAGTTAACGTGCAAAACACCGTGCGCCTGGCACAAGCGGCACGCCGAAAAGGCATTCGTATGATTCTTGTCAGCACGGTGGACGCTTTGGGCCGCGGGTCGGCCGACGAAATCGGCACCGAAGAAAAACTTGACCCGCCCAAGCCAGCCAACAACTACGTGGTGTCTAAACGGGAAGCTGAAACCGAATTTTTGCTGGAGGTTTCTAACGGCTTGGACGGCGTGATTGTGAACCCGGGCTTTTTGGTTGGGCCGTACGACTGGCGACCTTCCTCGGGTGCGATGATGATCACCGTCTACGAAAATTTTATCTTTTTTGTTCCCGGCGGTGGCTGCTCAGTTGCCGACGTGCGAGACGTCGCGGCAGGTACGATTTCGGCGATTGAGAATGGCCGGCCCGGGCAGAGATATATTTTGGGGGGTGAGAACATCAGCTATTACGATCTTTGGGATCGAATGGCCCGCGTGATGAACACGGGTGGACCCAAACGCAAACTTCGAAATTGGTTCGCCACGACGATTGGCTTCGTCGCAGACCTCTTTGGTAAAGTGCTCGGCCGAGAACAATTGGTTAATTCGGCGTCCACTCAAATGGGCCAAATCCACCATTACCATTCCAGCGAAAAAGCCGTTCGCGAACTCGGCTACCAAATCAACAGCATTGACGACGCGATCGCGGACGCCTTTGACTGGTTCATCGCAAACGGCTACCTGCAAAAAAAGTAACGCCAATTTTTCGACTGCGCGAAGTGGCCCTTCCAGCAAACCGTTTTGCGAACTGCCAAGCAAACCGCTTTGCCAGTCGCCCACACCGCCGCGGCAGAGGTTTGACACCGCCATCGCGAGTCGCTCAAATTATCTCGAAATGCGTCCGCAATCTCTAAAACCAATTCAAAGGCAACGATCATGAACCGCTACAGCATTAACGAATTTATCGAAAAGACGCGACAAAAAGATCAAAACCAAGGACTGTTCGAACAGGAAACCGAACGCTTGCTGGAACTAAACCTTGACGGCATGATCTGGACCAAAATGGGGTCGATGGTTTCGTATCGAGGCGAAGTCAAATTCACTCGGGAAGGAATCCTCGAACAGGGCATCGGCAACCTGTTCAAAAAAGCGATCTCCGGCGAAGGAAGTTCGCTGACCAAAGCCGAAGGCCGCGGCGTGGTTTACTTGGCCGACAGTGGCAAGAAAATTACGATCTTGAACCTGCAAGGCGAGTCCTTGTTCGTCAATGGCAACGATTTATTGGCCTTCGAACCGACGATCAATTACGAGATCAAAATGATGAAAAAGATGTCGTCAATGCTGGCCGGCGGCCTGTTCAATATTCGTTTGGAAGGATCGGGCCTGGTCGCGTTCACCAGCCACTACGATCCAATCACGTTGATGGTGACCCCCGAAAATCCCGTCGTGACTGACCCCAACGCCACTGTCGCTTGGTCGGGTTCGCTTTCCCCCAAAATTAAAACCGACGTCTCGTTAAAAACGTTCTTCGGACGCGGCAGTGGCGAATCGATCCAGACGCTGTTCGAAGGCAACGGTTTCGTTGTGATCCAACCGTACGAAGAAGTCTACTTCCAAGCCGGCGGCTAACAGGCTTGTCGATTTAGGCTCGTCGATTAGGGTTTGTCGAACAAGTGAACCGTTCAGGCATCGGACCTCGGGACAACACCGAAAATCGGCGGCCAATATCCAACCTGTATCACCGTAGGCGAAAGGCGATTGAGAAACTACCGGGCAAGATGCCCAAGATTCTGCCCAAGATTCGCAATCGTTGCAAACTTCAGCGGTAGAAATTCAACTGCCGATCGCCTAACACCAACCCTACAACCTCACCCCACTGCGTGGATCGCTGTGGGCGTAGGTCGTAATTTTCCACTGGCCGCTGGCGTCTTTCTCAAACGTCAATTCCACTCGCCGCTGGCCTGGAATTTTTGTCCGATCCGGTAACAAAGAAACACGAAACACAACTGTAAAGACGATCTTCTTCGTGTTCGGTTTGCCGGCAACGTCCTCGAAACTGTTGACACCCGTCAAACGGCACTCGTCGAAAAAATATCTTGGCATCTCGCTGCGTGCCCGATCGATCGTGTCCTTTCGCGCCTTACTGATGTGCGTGACCACGCCTTCAACGTTGTTCGAGCGAACCTCGTTGGACAACTGATACACAATCGCCTCAATTTCTTCTCGATCAGTCACGATCAATTGTTCGCAAACGAAAACCAAGCCAACCAACATCGCAATCCCAAGCGAGATGTACAACATAATTTTTTCTCTTGACATAATGAACAAGAAGAAAAAAACGATCGCCAGAATACCGCCCGTGACCACCGGGAAAAATGCGTCGTAGGTAAACCATGAAATCATTGTTTTATTTTCGCTTGGGATTGAGTAGCAAGGGAAGCGTTGCACTTCTCAGATCAATCGACTGATCAGATCAACTGAGATGGACCGAATTAACTAAAACAGTTGGGTCTAAATAAATTGATAAACGGTGAAATTTGGAATGGCCCATTACTGATTTTAAAAGGTAACACCGACAAGCGATGTCACGCTGAACTCATTGCCGGGTGTCTCAAGTCGTTTGATTTGCAAATCAAAACAGCAGCGATCTAAGGCCCATAGTCATCCAAACGCCCCTATTTTATACTTTAATTTATTAAACCAGTTGGCATCCTTTACAAACTTTTAACTTCCATGACAGATTCAACCGCGATTAACTTGGCCGATTACATTCGTGACGTCAAAGACTTTCCCAAACCTGGGATCATGTTCAAAGACATTACGCCACTGCTGGGCAATCATGAAGCTTTGGAAAGTTGCATTGATCAGTTTGTCGCAGAATACGCCGACAAAAAAATCGACGTGATCGCCGCGGCGGAGGCTCGAGGCTTTTTGTTCGCCGTTCCTTTGGCCCTGCGACTAGGAATCGGCATGGTTCCGATCAGAAAACCGGGAAAACTGCCCTACGAGAAAAAATCGTTTACGTACGATCTGGAATACGGAACGGACACGCTCGAAATGCACGTCGACGGCATTCAGCCCGGTCAAAATGTCCTGGTCATCGATGACCTGCTGGCGACCGGCGGTACGGTAAACGCCTGTTGCGAAATGATCGAAGAAGTCGGCGCGAACGTCGTTAGCTGCGCTTTTTTGATTCACTTGGCGTTTCTAGACGGTGCCAAAAAACTGGAAAAGTACCCCACGTTCAGTTTGGTTTCATACGAGTAAAAAATAAGCCCACCAAGCGACCAATCTAACGCAGCAATGCACAACACGAGTTCTTAGCAACTAAAAAAGGCGATCGTCGCAAAGACAATCGCCATGAGGTTGAGCTTAAGGTTTCCAGTTGCCAGTCCGTTCACTCGTCCGCTGGATCGTTTTTCAACGTGAACTGCAACAAGTGCAAACCGGTATCGTCGTCCGTCACAAAGCCGCCCGATTTGGAAAAATACTTTCGCAACCGATCAAAATCTGGCAACGGGTTTTCATCCAACCGTTGTTTGATACCGGCCAAATACTTGTTTGACTGGGCTTGCTGACCAATGACCTGCTGCATGTTTTCCGATTTCACCAAATCTACCATCCACTCGCCAAAGCCTTCCGGATTGGAATAAAAGTTGCCAATCGGTAGCTCGTTCTTCAGCAGCTTTCTCGATTCGTCGACCATCCGAGCGTAGTCCTCGTCGTCGGCCAAAGTTGGACTTTCGCCCTGATGCGTTTCGATCATTTTCTCCATGAACTTTCTTGAGTTGAACGAAACAATGAACGAGTCATCGATGATCGCAACGCAAGGCGTTTCAAATTTGACTTCCATCGTAACTCGAGCTTCACCCGTTTCGTCATCGACGCGATTTCGACGATTCCTAATTCGATCGTTTCTCCGATCCTGTCGCGACTGAGGTTCGCCGTAGATCGTGATGCCCATGTAATCGCGGCCCTCGAAGGGTGCTTCGGTGTTGCCAACCACATTCCCGTCCTCGTCCGTTTGCGGCTCAAAATCTTCCTCGGCGCGGACCAGCAACTTTTGCATCAACGATTCAAATTGCTCCGGATCCTTCAACTTAAAAGCCATCGCCGTTACGGAACTTTGAGCCATCACAGGACGCTCGATCCATTGAGCAAAAGTGACTCGACCATCCATCGCATCGATCAGATCATCTTTAAGATTGATATCAATCTGTTCGTTGATATTCTCCTGAACCACTCGCTCAAAAAAACCTTCCTCATTAAACGAGTCAACGATTTTTGTCAGTTCGGCATAGGCTTCTTGAGCGTCAATGCTAATCATGCCGTGGTTAAAGATGTCGTGCGGGATGAAACTGTCAGGCTCGTAGTCCGTCGGCTTGAACGCCAACAACGCAAAAATCCCAGTCCGCGGGTTCGTGATTAAAACGTGCGTATGAGCGATCAGGTCGTAGCCTTCTTCATCCAAATAATAGGCACCGCCGACGCCCGATAGATTATCCAGCCCCAACAGCGGCAGCAGATTGATTGCAAACTGAGCCCCCGCGTTGCCTCGGAAAGAACTTTTGGCCAACGCAATTGGATCGACAAAGAACTTCAATTCAGCCTGCAGGTCATCGGTTCCTTTGCACTGATTCATGATCGTGACATATTTTCGATTCGCCGACAGCGGCCGCGTCTTCTTGACCTCGCGACCCATCCATCGATCGATCAAATGGTTAAGCTCGTCCTCTGACGTACATCCAACCAGCAACCCGTTGTGACGAAAAAAGTGAACCCGTCGTCCACCTTCTAAATTAAACGCTTCGATATCAAAGCCGTCCTCAGAGGTTAATTCCTCGAGCTCACGTTCGTTTTGCTGCAGCAACTCACGGCCTCGATCCAAAACTCGATCCAACACGCCGTCGTCTTCATTCAGGTCCAGCATCAGCATGAACTCTGGATTTTTGCGACGCGGCGCGATGACCGCAAAAGTCATTTCGCCAGCCGGCAACGATGTAAAGTCCGAAAGATCCAGCCCGACATCGGACTTCACGTCGTCGTAGGCCAGCTCTGCTTCTTGCCACAAACCATCGACCAAAGGCGCGATCTCTTCGTCCTGCCAAAACTGTCCGGCCTGCGAGTTCTTTGATTTCTCGAGCGCGTCGCGAAAGCTCGGGATTTGAATCACCGCCACGGTTGTTTCGGGGAGCAATTCTTCAGTTCTTGGCCGTTCGGGAATCGCATCGTCCTGCGGTGCCGCGCTCGCCAGTTGGCTGCCCATCAGCAAGGAAAACATCAGCACAAAAACATAAGGTTTCATGGGTAATCGCATATTTAATATTGAGAACTGAACTTGGTTAAATTGAAAGTCGTAAAAGCAATCGTTGGACTCGATCGTCGCTTTGATTTGCCCTATCCGATAACTTGAGAGTCAAATGGCTCCAGCTACCGCCGCAGAAATAAACGCTTGTTCTGCAAACTCGCACCGCGACGCACGCTCCCTTTAGCCGTGGGAGAGTGCAAAATGAGCAAAGTCTTCTGCAACAAAAACAAGTCAAATTAGGGTGCCATTCTGCTTCGACACCCCGTTTTAAGCCGCTGAAATAACATTTTAAGCATCAATCGCGACGCTTAAGCTTGAACGAGTTAATAAACTCGCCCAGTCGCCTTTTGGTTTCGAATATTTGACCGCAGCCTTCATAAATTGTAATTTTAAGCTGGGGAAAAGGTAACGGTTGTTCTCGTTGAAAGACTGCCAGCACAGCGGATCAGGTTTTTGCTATGCTTTGAAGCCAACGGTTTTGTTCCGACAAGCCGAACAAACCGAATAGCTTTTGTCGTTGTTCGAAACAGAAATCTAGGATCTTCGCAAATGAATCTTCGATCAATCACCCGCCGGCTCGCGACGCGATGTTTGCCCATTACTTTTTGCTTGGCAACACTCGCCATTGCTTGCCCAGCCTTGGCGCAAATTGGGGACGACGACACCGGGCCGCCGACCGAAGAACCAACCACTCAATTCCCTGCCACAGGCGGAGGTGGAGGGGGCGGTCAAACGATCGAGGACAATAACACGCCGGTTGATTTCGATGATTCGGCCAGCCTTAATCTGGGCGCAACTGAGGATGACAATCGAAACCGCGGATTTATCGGGGCAACGGCTCCGTATGTTTCCGAACGAAACTTTGTCGGATCCGCTTCCCTGACATTTGGCGTGTTAGCAGAAGACGCGACGTTCGGTGGCGGCGTCAACGGCACCACCGTGAGCGCCGTTCCAAACGGCGGCGGAACAGGTGGCGGTCGAGGCGGCTTCGGCGGGGCAGGGGGCTTTGGCGCTGGGCAAACTAGCGGAAACATTATCCGAGGTAATCTTCGATCGAGATTACGGCCAGCCTTCGCTGCGCCTCGAGTCCCCACTGGCGTCACGGTTGGTCGTTTCAATAGTAATTTCTTACGACAACCCGGAACTCAGGCCATGGTTGGACGCTACCAAGTTTCGATCCAAAACAAGACAGCGTTCTTAACCGGCTTCGTAAGTTCAAAAGCCGACGCCAGCCGACTCGAACGACAACTGCGCCTGCAGCCCGGCGTTTACAAAATTGTTAACCAGCTTCAAGTGGCTCAATAACATCGCGGGCGACGAACAATTGTTCTGGCGCGTTTTTGCGGTCGGTGATTCTAGCAACAAACCCATTGAAGTCGGCGGTGATGGATGGCGGCGGTTTGCGATTCCCAAACGCCGCCTGCACAATCCCAAAACGATAATGCCACAACAATCGCCTCTCGAGTTGTCAGTTGAATCAGCTCAAACGCAAGCGCGGCAGCTTCGCACTCGGCAACTCGTCTGATGTCGTATCTCGTTGTATCTAATCCAGATCTAACCAGCGTTCGATCGGTTGATCGAAGAGTCAATCCTGAGCGGTAATCCGGTTCGAGCCGTCGGTGTTGAAAATCAGAACGACCGGTCACTGCTGAACTTAAACCAGAAGAAATCGAAAGCGCCCGTTTTCGCACATTTAAAGTCTATCGGTCATTACAGTCGGCTCCTTTGGCTTAACCAAAATCATGATTTGAATGCCAAAAATGTAAATTATGCAAATAAGCGTCACAGGTTCGCTGGCCGATACGAGTAGCGGAAATCGAATTAACGAATCTTGGAGATTGTAATACCATGAACTTGTGTCTAAAGAATTTCACCACTCATTCATCCGCGGCGTCGCCTTTTCGGCCGGCTGCACAGCCATCATCGGGATGCCAGCCACGCTCGGGTTGGCTCAACAAATGACCGGCGATGCAAGTCCGATCGACGGGCAGCCTGTCGCTGTTGATTCGGTGGGATCAGATTTCTGGGCCGGCGAAAACGTCGTAGGCTGTGCAAGCCAAGCTTCGGCGTGCGACATGAACGATAGTTTATTCGGTCGCGGAATCATCAAACGCAGCGACCACGACTTCGATCGCTTTATTAGCCCGTCCACCAACCCAATCTATTTTGAAGACCCTCGCAACGTCACCGAAATTCGCGGCCTGTTTATTCAGCACGAAGTACCCGACTTGATCAACCTTGGCTCTCCCGGCGTGACGGGCAACAACATTGTCACCCAAGCCTTTGGTGCGAAACTAAAACCAAGCGGTAACCAAGAAATCGGTCTGGCCTACGAAATCCCTCTGACGCGTCGCGAAGACATCCTAGAGAACCGAATTACGGTCGACTGGATTTTCCGATACTAAAAAGTCAGTTTCAACGTCTCCCAAATCTTCCATGGGAAATCCAAAAATCCGGGGCAATTCGCCTCGGATTTTTTTTGTGTTAATTTTTTCTCACCTTGAGTCCCCGACGGAACCCGCGAACGGCCGGTTGATCACCCGTTCGCTACAAACACTGCTTGTTCACCCCAGTTCCCGGCGGATGATTCGGCGATCATCACTTGCCAACCACGCTGCAACTTTTATCATCTTGCGTTATGGACAATCAAAAAATCGCTTCAAATTTGACTCAGCTGGCCGACCTCTTGGAAATCTCAGGGGCCAACGCTTTTCGCCTCCGCGCGTACCGTAATGGGGCTCGCGTGATCAAAGACCTGCCCGAGGCCATCGCTTCGATGGTCGCCGCCGATACCGATTTGAGCAAACTCGATGGCATCGGGAAGAGCGTTGCCGATAAATGTATCGAACTGGTTGAAACCGGCACGCTAAAACAACGCGACGAACTTTTTGAAACCATTCCAAAATCAGTTTTGGACCTGCTGAAGGTTCCCAAACTCGGCCCCAAAAAAGCCGCGGCGCTGTTCAGCGAACTAGGCATTCAAGATTTGCAGCAATTAAAAGCCGCCTGCGAAGCAAACCAAGTTCAAAGCTTGAGCGGCTTCGGTGCGAAAACCGAACAACAAATTCTGGAAGGTATCGCGATTGCCGCCGCTGCCAACGAACGAATTCTGTGGGCGGCGGCTGATAAAATCGCGATTCGAATTCGCGAACATATGGATGCCTGTGAGGCCATCAATCGATTCGAATTCGCCGGCAGTTACCGACGAGGACGCGAGACCGTGGGTGACTTGGATATTTTGGTGGACTCAAAGGACGCCAAATCGGTGATGGATCACTTCGCTGACTTCAATGAAATCACATCCACGATCGTCCGCGGTGACACCAAAATGTCGGTCCGACTGGAAGACGAATTCCAAGTCGACCTGCGTGTCGTGCCGCGAAATTCTTTTGGTGCAGCTCTGCAATATTTCACGGGCTCTAAAGACCACAACGTGTTAGTCCGCGCTCGCGCGAAAAAACTTGGCCTAAAAATCAATGAATGGGGCGTCTTTGACGTCAGCGAAGACGACGAAGCGTGGATCGCGGGGAAAACTGAAATCGACGTTTATGAAACGCTGGACCTTCCCTATTTCGAACCTGAAATCCGCGAGGCTCGGCAAGAAATCGAATGGGCCGAGAACGACAAACTGCCGACTCTGATCACACTAGACAAAATCGTCGGTGACCTGCACATGCACACGACCGCGACCGACGGCAAAAACTCGATCGAAGAAATGGCCAACGCCGCTCGAGCCCGTGGCCTCAAGTTTATCGCCATCACCGACCACTCCAAACGCGTCACGATGGCTAACGGGCTTAACAGCGAACGCGCGTTGGCTCAGTGGAGCGAAATCGACAAAATCAATGCTGCAGCGGACGATGACTTTTTGATCCTCAAAGGCATCGAATGCGACATCCTTGAAGCCGGAGGAATGGACCTGCCCGACGATGTTTTGGCCCAAGCTGATTTTGTGATCGCCAGCGTCCACTATGGCCAAAATCAGTCGCGCCAACAAATTACCGATCGCATCGTCGGGGCTCTCGAAAATCCGCATGTCGCAATGGTGGCTCACCCAACCGGACGACTGCTGAACAAACGCGAGGCCTACGCGGTCGACATGGATGCGGTCTTTCAAGCAGCCAAAACCAATCACAAACTGCTGGAACTCAATGCCAATCCAATTCGGCTGGACTTAAGCGACGTTTACCTGCTGGCTGCCAAAAATCATGGCATTCCAATTGTCATCAACACCGACGCGCATAAGACCGCCGGCCTGGACAACATGCAATACGGGATCAAACAAGCCCGTCGCGGATGCTTGACCGCCGAAAACGTCGCCAACACGCGTTCATGGCAAGACATCCAAAACATGCTCCGGCGATAATTTTTACCTGTTCACAGGTTTGGTCAGAAGCACCCAACGCCGCTCAAACTCTCCGGAATCAGTGTCTGGCCAAACATAAAAACAACTCGCTCGACTTCTTGATTTTTTTAGGTGATTTCGGATGAAACTAGTTTCTTGGAATGTGAATGGAATCCGCGCCTCGATGGACAAAGGATTCCGAGATTTCGTAACCGACCAACGGCCTGAATTTTTATGCCTGCAGGAAACAAAAGCACAACCCGAACAAGTCGACACCGCTTGGGCTGACGAACTTGGCTACCACCAATCTTGGAACTGCGCCACCAAAAAAGGCTACAGCGGCACCACGATTTGGAGCTTACAAAAACCCAACAAAACAACACTCGGGCTCGGCTTGGACGAACACGACCAAGAAGGCCGAATCGTCACGGCGACGTTTGACGATTTTCACTTGGTCAACGTCTACACGCCCAATTCGCAACGAGGCCTAAAACGACTGGATTATCGGATCCAATGGGACGCGGCTTTTCTGGATTACGTCAAAAAACTGAACCGCCGCAAGCCTGTTATTTTCTGCGGTGATCTCAACTGCGCTCACCAAGAAATTGACCTGGCCAATCCAAAATCAAACAAAAAAAATGCCGGGTTTACGCTCGAAGAAAGAGCAGGGCTCGACCGGATGGCTGAATCGGGTTTCGTCGATAGCTTTCGCCAATTCGACGAAGGCCCCGAAAACTACAGCTGGTGGAGTTACCGCTCCAACGCCCGCCAACGCAACATCGGGTGGCGATTGGACTACTTCTGGGTCTCCGAAAAAATCGCGGATCGACTGACCGCCGCTTGCATTCGTCCCGAAATTTTGGGATCCGACCACTGCCCGGTGGAAATCGAAATCGGTGAATAAACCAAAAGCTGTGATTCCATCTTCGCTGTCGTCAAACTTCAAACATGAATCGCTATAATTCGGCTCCAGCTGCGAACTCGATTCAGGACACCAACCATGCCAAACCACGTCATTATCTACTCCAACGGCATCGCGGATTTTCGCTGGCAGCACGAACTCACAGCTAACGAAACAAAAACAATCACGATCCCCGTTCGCGCCGAATACCTGTCCGACATCCTGTGTTCATTGACGGTTTATGGTGAAGTTCAATGGTCATCGCCGCCCGTCTATCGCCCGACGGACAACCAACGCCGCATTCTGGACTTGGACAACCAAAATGTGATGACTTCGATCGCCACGCAACTTTCTGGAGCCCAGGTCTCGATTGCTCTGGCCAGTGAAACCATCACCGGCAAGCTGTTAGGGTTTCAATCCGAAGAAAAGCCCGCCGACCGTCGACCGCTCAACATTCAAGTTTGGTTGGTCGTGACCGATTCGGGACTGCGGCGAGTTCCGATTCCCGAAATTCAATCGTTTCAGTTTTTGGATCCAGCAATCCAAGCTGAAATCGAATTGGCGATGGTAAATAATATTGACCAAATGAAGCCAAACAGTACGTCGATTTCACTTGGCTTGACGGCTGAAAATGCAACACAGGCGACCGTTCAATACACGGTTCCATCAGCCGCATGGAAAACGTCGTATCGGATTTTCACTGACACCCAAGCAAAAAAAATTCGTTTTCTTGGATTCGCCATCGTCGACAATAACACCGACGATGACTGGAACAACTTTTTGATTTCCGTTGTCAACGGCGAACCGATCACGTTCTCCAGCGACTTGGACGAAGTCAAAACACCCGGCCGACAGCATGTGAATTTAGTACGCGATCGTGCGATTGGTTCAGTCGAAGTCGAATCGTTTTCTGACCAGATGGCTTTTGCGGCCAGCCCAAGAGCGGTCCCCGCGCCGGCTGCTCGGACGGACAAAATGAAACAATCGCGCAAGCCTCCCGGGGCAGCCAAGCGGCACGATCAAGATCAAATTCGTTCCCAGCCAGCAACGTTTCACGAGTCCACGTCCCAGCAATCAGGCGACTTTTGCATTTTCCACTCGCCCCTGCCCGTTTCAATCGGGGCCAATTCGTCGGCAATGATCCCGACCTTTGACATCGCCTTAGATAATTCCCAAGCTGTGCTTTTCTACGACGAAAGCCAAAACCAACAGCGGCCTTACCGCGCCATCCAATTTTGCAACTCCACCGATTTCCCTTTGGGACGCGGTGCCTGCACGGTTTACGACGATCACAATTATGCCGGATCGTGCGTTATGCCAAACACCAAAACCGGGGCCGAAGCGATGTTGATTCATGCGTTGGACACCGGCGTTAAAGTTGAAAAAAACGAACGCGACCAGCAGAAACGTTTTGCGGTCACGATCGAAGCCGGCGTCGCAATCGAACTAATTCGAGAAACCCGAACCACCACTTACACCATTCACAATCGCCACGATCAAGCCTTCAAACTTCTGTTCGAACACAAACTGACGCGGCCCAAACTGGAGTCGCTGGAAATTGCTTTAGTCTGCGGAGACGACGAATCGCTGGAACCTCTCGAACACCTCATTCACGACCGAAATCATTGTCGCATCGAAATCGCCTTGCCTGCGTCAGCGACCGTTCGGCTTAAGGTCGACGAGGAATTTCTGAATCGGAATCGTATCCATTTGTTGGGCGAAAGTTCAAAAAACAGCAGCTTCGATTTAAAGTGGCTGCAAAGAAACTTGATTAGCCTCGGCGAAAGCTACCGTGACTCGCCGCAACTCAAAGCTTGCTTGGTTGCGAAGTCCGACCTTGTAAAAAAACAAGAATCATTGGTCAAATTAAACAAGCAGCAAAAACGATTAATCGCGCGGCAAGAAAGACTTCGGAAAAACATCAAAGTGGGCGCCGAAGATCTCCAGTCGCAAACCTGGCGCAAAGAACTGGCCGACACCGAAAATCGATTGGTCGAAATTGAGGATTCAACGCTGCCGGAAATTCAGAGCGAAATCGATCAACTGCAACAAAAGTGCTTTGATGCGATTAAATCGTTGACCTTAGATTGGCGTCAATAACCCAATTCCGCCCACAGTAATTCTTCCATCGAATAAAAATGACAAAACTAAAAGTTGCCCTGGCTCAAATTGCTCCCGTTTGGCTGGACCGAGCGAAAACGATCGAAAAAATCTGCGATTACGTTCGTCGAGCGGCCCAGGCGAAGTGCGGCTTGGTGGTGTTTGGCGAAACACTACTGCCCGGCTATCCGTTCTGGCTCAGCAGCACCCATGGCTCAAAATTTAATTGCGACCTTCAAAAGGATATCCACGCAAGATACCTTGCCAATGCGGTTGACGTGTCACGAGGCGACCTAGAACCGATCTGCCAAATCGCTACAGAATTCAACATCGCCGTGATGGCCGGATGCTTCGAACTTGGGGCCGAACGCGGCGGTCACACAGGTTACTGCAGTTTGGTTTACATCGATGCCACCGGTGAAGTTCGTAACGCACACCGAAAATTAATGCCAACCTATGAAGAACGTTTGGCTTGGGGAATCGGCGACGGAAACGGCCTACGCGTTTTCCCGCTAGATCCGTTTACCCTCGGCGGTCTCAACTGCTGGGAAAACTGGATGCCGCTGGCTCGAACCGCCTTGCACGGCCAAGGAGAAAACCTCCACGTCGCGGTCTGGCCCGGGTGCAAACGCAACACCGTTGATATCACTCGGTTTATTGCCATCGAACAACGATCGTTTGTGCTATCGGTATCAGGTCTGCTTCGTAAATCAGACATCCCCAAAGATTTCCCGCACTACCAACAGGTCGTCGATTCATTCGATGACTCGATGATATCCGACGGAGGCTCTTGCATTGCGGCCCCCGACGGACGTTGGATCGCTGAACCTCAATGCGGCAAAGAAGAACTGATTGTCGCCGAAATCGATCATGACGAGGTCCTTCGCGAGCGTCAAAACTTTGATATCTCGGGGCATTACAGCCGCCCGGACGTACTACGCCTCAAAGTCAATCGCCAGCGTCAAAACGGAATTGATTTAAATTAAGGCGATCGGCAGTTAAATTTTGTAGCCGTTCACGGCTATTGTCGCTCGATTCTCCGAATCGTAAGCGTGAAGTGGCAATCCGCACTCCATTCAAATAGACGTTCTTTCAGGTAAAACGCTTCCGTAATTCACGCTAACAACTTGGAAAGTTGAGCGACATTGGGTTCTTCGAACCGTAACCGTGAACGGTTACTAAATTTTTAACCGCTGATGTTTGCAACGATTGCGATCCTTGGGCTGATCGCCCGGTAGTTTCTCAACCCTCTTTCGCCTAAAGTACTCGACGCCGTAGCTGTCGAGGATGCAAAGAACTCGAGTGGCGTGAGGCAAACGTTTTTTGGCAAACGGTTTTGGCCAATTCGCGGGCGAGTCTCGTTCGTCAGAGTCGATCGGCGATTTTAGTTTTACCGCGGATGCGTGCAACGATTGCGAATCTTGGGCGTCCTAACAGTCTGTGTCGCAATCGCCTGTTGCCCCAGATCCGATCACCAACAGTTTTGAGAGACTTCGAAGGAACACGATGAAGATGAAAAATCGAATGGGCCGCTTTTCCCTGACCTTGTTGGCAGCCGGGCTCACGCTCGGGCTGGCGAGTGATTTTTTAGTCCAAAAAACACGCGCGCAATCGCCTAGCACTTCTCAGACTGTGAAACCGCCAAGTCGACCTGAGAAGTTGAACGTGATTGTCATTTTGGCCGATGACTTGGGCTACGGCGACGTCGGCTGCTACGGTGGCTCAGCCGTGCCGACGCCCAATATCGATCGCTTGGCCGCACAAGGGACACGATTCAAAAGCGGTTATTGCTCGGCATCGACCTGCACACCGACTCGATTTTCATTGTTGACAGGAAAATACGCTTTTCGAGTACCCGGCACAGGAATCGCGCCGCCCAGCCAACCGGCGTTGATTACGGCTGACACACCGACCCTGGCCTCCATGATGCAGGACGCAGGATACTCAACCGCAGTCATCGGAAAATGGCATCTTGGCCTTGGCCCTAAACCGGACGGGCCGAATTGGAATGGTGTCATTGCCCCAGGGCCGCTGCAGATCGGGTTCCAACATTGCTTGATTTTGCCGACCACCAACGACCGCGTGCCACAAGTCTACGTCAAAGACGATCGAGTTGAAAACTTGGATCCCGCGGATCCGATTTGGGTTGGGAATCAAAAACCAAGTAAAGACCACCCCACAGCGATCTCGAACGCCGATCAACTGCGCTTTCGGACGATGTTTGGTCACAATGACACGTTTTATAACGGCGTTGGAAGAATTGGCTTCACAACCGGTGGCCTCAGCGCTCGCTTCCGAGACGAGGACTTGGCCGATCGCTGGGTCAGTCACTCAAAACAGTGGATTCGCGAAAAGCAAAACAAGCCTTTCTTTTTGTTTTTTGCATCTCATGATATCCACGCACCCCGGATCACCCACGAACGATTTCAAAAGAAGTCTTCGACCGGACCACGCGGCGACATGATCGCCGAACTGGATTGGAGCGTTGGCGAATTGATCGATGTCGTAGAAGAATTGGGACTCACCGAACGAACTCTTTTTATCTTCTGCAGTGACAACGGCCCTGTGCTCAACGATGACTACATCGACGGTTCGGTTGCCAAACTTGGTCAACACGACCCCAATGGCCCCTACCGCGGCGGCAAGTACAACGTGTTTGAAGGTGGTACGCGAACCCCTTTCATCACTCGGTTGCCCGGAACGATCCCCGTCGGCGTCAGCGAACAAATGGTCTGCACCATTGACTTAGCATCCAGCCTGGCCGCAATGACTGGCCAACCAAACGCCCCCTTCATCGACAGCGAAAATGTGCTGGATGCGTTTCTGGGTAAGCCGACCGCAAAAGGCCGAAGCTCCCTAGTGCAACAGGACAACGGCAAGACCGGCAACTACGGGTATCGCGAAGGCAAATGGAAACTGGTGCGCCATCCTCGCGGACAATCCTACAACGCGAATTTACGACTTCAGCGAAGTAAAGTCCCTCGGTTAGCTCTGTATGATTTGTCGAAAGACCCCGGCGAGACAAATGATTTAGCCAAAAAATTCCCTGCGGTCACTAAGCGTCTTAATAAAAATCTGCAGGCGATTATCGACCGACATTGATTTCAAGGGCGACCCGCCATTGAAGTTTTACCGCTATTGTTTTGCCTCGGTCGCGATTTATCAATCGGCGCATCAGGTAAGACTCCACTCTGGTTCGACGCCATCAACGTATCCAACGGCCTTTCGTAGCACCGCCGCAAACGAATCGCGATGGATATGATGACGATGCCGCCGGTGCGTTTTAGGATCGCGAGAATGTGAACGAGACGCGAACAAAAACTGCCACCGCAATTCCTTGACACGCAAACGAAGCAACTCGCTGATCCGCATCCCAGTTCCGTACAGCAACTGCCCCATCACACAATATCTGCCCGACAACTGCGCCAACACCAAACCAACCTCGTTGGCCGACATCACCGTCGGCCGTAATTTTGGTTTTTTGGATCGCATAGCTTCGACCTCGCCCAGATCACGTTCAAGCACATACTGGAAAAAGAATTGAATCCCAAAGAACGCTTGGTTCTGCGTCGACGGGGTGCAGCGTTCGAAAACGAATCAAGGCCTCGATAATTTTCAGGCGTT
>CAZROJ010000075.1:0-21149 GCA_964601665.1 uncultured Pirellulaceae bacterium | reverse complement strand
TACACCGAACCATTCAAACAACTTCACAGGCGCACTCGCTCGATTCTCCGAATCGAAAGCGTGAAGTGTCAACACGCACTCGATTGAGACAGATGTTTTTTGAGACCAAACGCTTCCATGGTTCACGTTAACAATTTGGAAAGTTGAACGACATTGGGTTCTTCGAACCAGACCCGTGAACGGTTTCGCAAAAACTAAAAACGAGCCATTTCCAAACCTTGACCATTCTAGGTCGAATGGAAATTGGCTCCTTTTTTTTGCTCAAACCCGCGTCCCGACCAGTGGCTCTGGAGCGTGGTTCGTCGGTCAAATTATCGGTTCCGTCTTTTCTGGATCGCCAAAGCGCAAGCCCATCCACCAGTCGACTGGCAATAAAAACCACGCCACCAAAATCGCATTAAAATGAAAACCAAAATCAACGAACGTCGTCAGCACGCCCAAATAAAAACCAAAGATCGCGAACCCAAAACCGTATCTTAGCCAGCGATGAAAAATCACCAAAATGCAGCCACACTCGATCGCCAAAGCTCCCGTTTGCATCAACGCCGTTAGCCGCGTGTCCAGCAACAATAATTGGCCAAACGGAGACGGTTCCCAGCCGAACAACTTCGTCCACAGCTGCAACGAGACGCCGTTGCCCCATGCCAAACCAGAAGTCGCAATTTTGGCGAAGCCCGCCAACGAATGAAACCAACCTAAATAAAACACGCACAAGAAAAACACCCAACGCGGGTAGCACCTGCGTCGATTTGACACTTCCGCCAACAAGGCGTGAGCGGCTTGCGTCCGATTCAAATCTTTGTCGGCCACAATCGCCGCGTTGATCTGGCGATGGTAAAAATGAAACCACATGGCGTGAATAATCAGCAGCATGTTCGCCACGGTGAAAATATGAGCACCATTGGTCAGGTTTTCCATTCGCAGCGACCACATCAAGACACTGATCAAAGCCGTCGACCAGCAGCTGACAGGCGTCCAAATCCGAAACCACCACAGGACCGCAGACGCAATCAAGGCCACTCGGACTATCGTGAAAAACAGGCCGTTGCGCAGCAGGCTTTCCGGCATCCATGAAAAGACCGTCGCCGGCGTTTCATTCTGCGGCCCCGCTGAAAACTCGACCGGGCACAACCCAATCACGATCGTCACCAGCAGCAAAATCCGACACGAATAGAGCCCGAACCTCAGGTCACCCACTTCCAACAGCCAATTCGCCCAGCTTTGTTTGGCCCGCATATTATTTCTGTCGCTCATGCCAAACTACTCTTGTCGCTGGGCCAAAGGACTGCCCACCTGAACCTCGTCCACGGTTTCCACCAATTGATAATCTTCGCAAGCAACGTGTTTCCGACGGACCGAAACCTTTGTCAGCTCCGGCATCTCGGCCAACTTGTCCGCCACATGAGTTTTGAGTTCTTCCAACGGCGGAACTTCGCCAAAACCGTGCATTGTCTCCGCCGCTTTAATCCCCATTCCCAGCCCGACCGGGTTTCCGTCGTAGACCAAGTGCAGCCCGAAGGGTTCCAGATCCAACGAATCTCCGTTTGCGTCAAACACTTCATAAACCGCATATTCGGCAGGCTGATCCGAGAACATCGGCGAGATCGTAAACGGATAAAGCTCGCCCAGCAAAAAAGGAGCGGCCAGGTGGATCACCAAAAAAACCACGACGATCGCAGTTTCAAAATGTCGGTCAGTCGAATTCATTCTCATGAAAAAATTGTAGCGAAAAATCACCCGATCGCCTTGGGGGCTCGCGAAATCTTGCCATGCCAGCTAGGTGAATTCAAAACGCTACCGATCGGCAGGGGCTGAGGGTGACAATGGGTTTTATTCAGTAATTCCTAAATTTCAAAACGATCTCAAATCAAAATTGTTAAGCGTGCCGATGGTTTTTAAATACCACCTACCGTTGTTCGCAGGCCACTCGCGTTTTTACCTAACCTCGACCACGTGGATAACTCAGGAAAACAACTCGTTCGGGGGGCAAGGCCAGCTTTACGGCCGAACCTTTGCCGCTAACGTGCGATTTCGCTCTCAGTCGCCGTGAAAATCTGCCAGATCTTATCATGGAAAAAACAGAATTTTGTAGCGTCATCACTGTTGCCCCTATAAGATTTTAGCAACGGTTTTACCGATTAGGCAGGTTGCCGCTTCCAAAACGGGCCGCTTAGCGACCCATCAAAATATACGCCTCTCACCAACTTGAACGATTTGGGAATAATCATGAAAAGGTACGCCTCGAAATTTTTCTTTGTTTTTCTAGCTCTCTCGCTAGGGTTAGTCATTAGCTCCGAAGCCAACGCGCAGCTATCAATTGATTTTTCCACCGATGGTGGCATTAATTTTGGGGACGACCTCAATCTTACGGTGGGCGACACGGCTTCGGTTGGAGTTTATCTGACTGATTTAGACCCCAATAGCCGGATCGCAATTCTCGGATTGCAATCGTTTGCACTCAATGTCGTCACGGACTCAACTGTCTCCAGCATTACCAATGCGACACTGCAGTCTCCCTACGAAGCAGTAGCGGGTGGCGGTACGTTTCAAACCGATGGTTCATTTGTATGGGAAGCGTCAGTACCCGATACCACTCCACCTACCGACGCACCGAGGGGCTTTCAAATCCTGCTGGGCAACTTCGATGTGATTGGAAGTGGTGTCGGGCAATCGGTCTTCACGGCAACTGATATAAACCCGGACGCCGCTGGCTGGAGACTCGGCGAACGAGGCGACCCTGCCGACAAAGATATTTTTGGTGAAGACGAGACCGGTACGTTTAGTTTCACCACCAACGTTGTCGCGGTTCCGGAGCCGTCGAGCACCTTGATTGGGCTTGGTTTAATTGCGTTCGGTGCAAGCCGCCGTCGCCGTCGATAACTTGTTACTGTCTTAACGATCGCTGACAGCGTTCGCTACTGACCGGCCATGACTTACCAAATTGACCTCAGGCAATGCCTCGAGGTCATTTTTTTTTAGTATTAGAGACAACGCTATCCCAGTCGCGCTCTCCCAAGTCGCGGTTGAATGATCAGAGAATCATCGCTTTTCAGAGTCGACCGAAATCCTTGCAGGGCTACTCAACGCGGTTCTGAAACGCTCAACAAGTACTGTCTGATTTTCCTGCTGCCCGTTTGAGCCTTTCAAAAGAATCCTCACACGGCCGCGTCATGACTGTCGATTGTCAAATTGAGAGTTCGATTGAACTGTCAAAGTAGCGGGCGAAGGACCAATGCGGACAGCTGGCGAAGCCGAGTTTTGGTTCGTTGGACGAGCCGTTGATTTCGCGTCGGTTTTGCTAGCGTGACGCGACTGGATTGCATCCGTCTGCACTCAAAACGATTTTCGAGCTCTCGGGTGAATTCAGCCGAGTCGACTTTGATGCAAAACTCAAGATTGTAGTTGTCAGATCGAGCGTCAAAGTTATGACTGCCCAGCACGGCGAACTTGCCATCGACCAAAAACATCTTGGCGTGCATGGTGTCCTTGCCTTGATACTCGTAAATCTCGATTCCCAATTTCAGCAAACGCCGACGCACATTTTGCAACGCCGCCCACGTAATCGATTTGTCGTTCGAGGCATTCGAATTGGTAAAAATTTGTACTCGCACGCCTCGCCTTGCCGCTGATTCGATGGCTCGTAGTGAAGCGATAGAAAATGCCGGGTAAGGTGTTTCGATGATCAACGACGTTCGAGCTGAATTGACCCATTCGATCCGCTGGGCTCGCATCCGTTTGGCCGCTTTATCGATCGTGCCGTCATACAAACAGCTCACCGGCACGTCGAACTGCGGTTCAAAATTAAAACGCACCGGGCCGCAAGCGATTGAACGGTTCTGGCAGCCATCGCACAGGTCGACCGCTTTTTTCTTCCCCTTGGCCCGACCGACATGGCAAGAATTCCAGAGCCAGTCGAAATAACAGGCCGCTTTCGCTGCCATGTCCCCTTGCAGAACCAATTCGAAATCGATGTACCGATCGCCTGCAAGTCCAAAGTGTTTGTCGCGCAAGTTGCGGCTGCCGAGCATTAAAAGTTTTTCGTCGATGACCAGCAATTTTGAATGCGAGCGACGATTTAATTTTCGCAGGCCGCCGGAGCCCACCGGGTGAAACTCAAAGATCTCGACGCCGGCTTTTTGCAACCCCTTAACCTCGTCGGCCGAAAGGTTCATATTTAGTCCGTCGAGCAACAATCGCACTCGGACGCCACGCTCCGCCGCCGATCGCAGCGCAGCGAGGATGACGTTGGTCGATTTCCCGGATTCGATGTGAAAGGTCGACATCTCGATACTGTGCTGGGCCGAGTCAATCAGCGATAGACGAGCGGCCAAGGCTTCGGCGTCGGAATCGAGCACTTGAATGGCTTGAGATGAAGCTTGACCGTGGCACGGCGCGAGTAGGCAAGCTTGAACTAGGCAAGCAATTACCAGGCAAGCAATTAAAACCCAGTGGTGACGAATGACTTGACGCATCAATACTTCGGTGACGAAACGGGGGGCCAAACGGGCAGCAACAACGCGTGCGTCCCGACTTGCGAGCAGAATTTAACCGGCAGCAAAAAGTCACACTCGCGATCGAGCTGTTCGGAAACTCGCTAACGTTTGCTGCTATCTCCGTTTCGACAATAAATCAGCGTCGGTCGCGATTTTAATCGTTTGTCTGGGTCGTGAGGTTTAAACGAGCCAATACGGTCAATGCGAAAACAGCGAATACGTAAAAAACGTGGCAAAAGGGAGGACTTTTTGGCAGGCCCAACTCCCAATCAATTCCGGTGCGATACGATAATGCCCGATCGGCCTCGTGCTGCGTCAAAGCTTAAACGTGGAATAGTAAATTTAAGCCGTTAATTTAAGCCGTTTTGAGTCAATCAAAAACGCGATCGTCTTTTGCAAGTCGTTTGCAACTCGTCAACTCGTTCAAGTTATCTCAAATGTGCCGCAAACAGGCCCCAAGGCGACTTCGCAACCGTGACGTGATCCGTTAATTTGTCGGGCCTATGACAAACTCCGAACCAAATTCAAACTCGCCGTCCGCAGCTCAACCTCTTGCCGGTGATTCGGCAGGCGATCGATCGGCCTCCGAATCCGTCAACGAACGACCACAGGGTCGCTCGCCCTCGCGCGGATCGCTATTGGTCATTTTCCTGACCGTTTTTATTGACTTGCTCGGCTTCGGAATCGTACTGCCGCTGCTGCCGATCTATGCCGATATCTTTGGGCAAGACGAAAGCGGCATTGTGATTGGCTTGCTGATGGCCAGTTTTTCGGTGATGCAGTTTGTTTTTGCTCCGATTTGGGGCACGGTATCCGACCGAATCGGCCGCCGACCGGTGATCATTATCGGCTTGGCTGGCAGTGTCGTGTTTTATCTGCTGTTTTCATTCGCCGCGATGAACCAGAGCCTGCTGGGGCTGTTCATCACGCGAATCGGAGCGGGTATCGCGGGGGCCACAATCCCGACCGCTCAAGCCTATATCGCGGACACGACCAGCAACGAAAATCGAGCACGCGGGATGGCGTTGATTGGCGTCGCGTTCGGACTTGGTTTTACGCTGGGGCCGATGTTTGCTTTTTTTGCGGTTCCCAATGGCGAGGGCGATCCAGGCGCTGGACCGGGATTCGTCGCCGCCGGATTGTCGGCCGTCGCGTTGTTGCTGGCGATTTTTAAGTTGCCTGAATCCTTGCACGCCGATTCCAAAACAGCGGCCAAAAAATGGTTCGACATGTCTGCTTGGAAAATGGCGATTAGCAATCGAGCGATGATGTTTCTGTTGCTTGGCTTTTTTGCTTGCATTTTCGCGTTCGCCAATTTTGAAACGACGCTCAGCCTGCTGATCAAGGGATCAAAGAATTACCAAGACCCGCCGTTTAATTTTTCGTTTCGAAAAGTTTGCGGCACGTTTGCGTTGATCGGTTTGCTGGTCGCGATTGTGCAAGGCGGGATCGTTCGGCAGCTTGCCAAACGGGTTTCCGAAATCAAACTGTCGGTCGCGGGTGCGATTTTTGAGGTGATTGGCTTCGGCGTTTTGACCTACGGCGTCGCGATTGCCTCCGAGGCGTGGTTGTTCGGCGCGTTATCGATTATCGTGATCGGTTACAGTTGCCTGCAGCCGAGTATCTATTCGTTGATTTCCAGATGGTCCGACCCGACCACGCAGGGCCAAACGCTGGGAGTCAGCCAAAGCATCAGCGCGATGGCTCGGATTCTTGGATCGGCGTTGGGAATTCCAATGCTGATGTCGTCGATTTACCTGCCTTACGCGGTCGCGTCGGCGATGATGTTGTTCGTGGCGATTGCCATGTTTATCGCCGGTCGCAGCGGCCGGGATTTTGTCGCGGAAGGTTAATTCTTAGCCCTTTCCCTTTTGTGATTTGTTTTTGGGAACAGTAATCTTCGCTAGTCGAAACTAAATGCCTTGATTACCAAGTTTAGTTGGCGGGCACTGAATCGCTGAGCAACGAGTACAGGACAATTTTTCGCCCGATTTTCATCGCATCGTCGCGAACATATCCGCTGCAGTTGGAAACCGATTTGTTTTCCAAAGCACAGCTCAGATCGTAAGGCGAAAACACGACCGCCAACCGGCCGTTGAACTCAATGCCTTCAAAGAATTTTGGTGGCACATTTTTTGGGGCATCAAACCCGCCGGGCGCACTGGGATTTCGCAGCCGCAAACTTAACTTATCGACGGGCTCGCCGTACCTGCGGTCGTTCCACAATTCATGCTCAACCGGAATCGGGCTCAATTCAGATCCGATGATCTGTTTGATCTCCAATCGAAACGACTTCGAAAACGCATCCGAGGCGCAGATCGAATCGGCAAACAGAAATCCGCCCATTTCAAGGTACTTCCGCAGCGCCAGCCTTTGTTCGGGCGTGAAAGAGATTTTGTTTCGGCCGTGCAAGAAAATAAACGGATGGTCGGCCAGTGACTTTGGAACGGGTCCGACGATCGTTTTTTCGGTTTTGATTTCTAGCCCTTCGCTGGTCGCCAGTTCTTTTAAAACTTTGCCCCAAGCGTTGGGCGCGTCGTCGGAACCGCCGTTGTGCGAAAGTTTAGGCAGCACGAGGGCTCGATCCGACAGCACGCTGACCGCCTTGTCATCGACGACTTTTGTGTCGAGTTTATCGTCCAGTTGGCGGCCGGTCGCGTAAGTCACCACATTGACGCCCACGCGTTTACAGTATTCGATCCGTTTGGCCAAACGCGGATTGACGGTGTCATCGTTTTTGACGCCGGGGCGAGACAACGACCAATAGCACGTCAAGTTTGCCGGACAGTAAACGACACTGGTTCGACAACAGGCTTGCAAACCCAATAGCGGCCATTCTTTATTCGGGCCGACTTTGTATTGGGCGGTCCAGATGGGATGGTCCGGGGCCAACGGTTCCAGTTGACTGTCCGGGAACAGCTCGGCCATCAACGATCGAAACGAATTGTCCATCGCCGCCGTACCGCAGCCGTTACCTTGGCAGGCTTCGGCAAACAAAAAGCCGCCGTTTTCAATATATTCCTTTAGGATTTTTTTCTCTTCGCCCGACAGCCCCACCGCTTCGCGACCGGACATGAACAGGACCGGCGCTTCGAATAAGTCGTTAACGTCCGCGCCTTCGGCTCGTACCGTTTGCCAGTTTAGTTTTTCGTCCCAGTCTTCTTCAATCTCGCGAGTCAAATAGTGGATGCCGCGCGGGTGCAAATCGTAGTCCGCAGCGCCGTGATCGAATTTACCCAGCACCACCGGTCGCAGCCCTTTGGACAGAAACAGCAGCGAAAACGAAGTCGTGACCAAGGCATTTTCTTCGCCGAAGCCACGTTTGATCGAGTCTTGCCAGCTGCCACCGGCTTTTTGCGTGCGTACAAGTTCTTTGGCACCGACGCGGTACCAATCATGCGGCCCAAAAAATCGCCGGCCCGCAAACCGACCGGCTCGCTCCAACGCGTATAAGTAATAATACCGATGCGACGATTGCCGATTGCCGCTGCTCGGATTCCCGAAAACCGTGAAGCGAGCAGCCAGCCAATCGAAACCCGCGTCGATCCGTTTTTGGAATTCGTTGTTCTCGTTGTTGCAGCAGATCGCTTTATCGCCGTTGGATTGCTTTTTGATGTTGAACAAATTTTCTTCGATAATGATCAACGACGCGATGCCCGCGCAAGTCATACTGCCAGTCGAGCGACCAATGCTCCGGCTTTGATAAGCGAATCCGCCGTCACGGCCATTTGAACTGAACCAGTACCGCTTGGCTCGCATCCAATTTTCACGAGGCACAACGATGCCGTATCGCTTGGCTTCGTTCAACGCCAGCAACGCAAACTGGCTATTGGAGCCGTCGCCCGAACCGCGAGTCCCGTATCCCCAGCCGCCGTCGTTACTTTGAGTCGCGATCAACCATTCCAGGTCGCCGCGAATCGTCGCTTCAAATCGATCGGCTCGTTTGTCTCCGGCCGACAACGCCATCACACGCAGCGAAACAACGTAAGTGCTCTCGCGCGGCAGCCCCAAAATGTAGTCAAAGGCTCTTTCGGCCGCCGGCGTATTCGCCTGCCAGCCAGCGTTAATCAAAGCCAGCGTCACCAGACAGCTCAGGCCGCCGTCCATGTCTTGACGCAGTTCTGGCCAGCCGCCGGTTGCCAATTGTTTATTGGCCAAAGCGCCGATCCCCAGCTTGATCGCGCGACGCACTTGTTCGGCGGTCAGTGGTTTATCGTTTCCGCGTTGGGCCATCGCGCCTGGGCGGGCCATCGCGCGTGGGCAATCCACCACCATTACCAAGGACATCACGACAGCAAACATCGCAATCGTTTTGCGGCGGCAGCGGATCACTCTATTTTTGGGAATCATATTGAGTTCAATTCAACGAAATATTTGGCGACCGACTGCCCGTTTTGCAAAAGGCCTCAATCGCCACAAAAATTTTCCGCTTGCAGTCTAGAGCAAACGGTCATCCTATTCAGCGCCAGCGTTGCCGAACTTCGCTCTCAGCACGACAACTGGACGATTAACAATCGCGGCGGCGTTGCTTGCGTTGGCGCATCGACCTACAATTTAGCAAAACTGAGCGTGCGGCGGCGAAAATTTGGCTCCGTCGACCAAACGATCGCCCAGAGAACTATAGGAGAAGTCGTGTCGGGAAAGCAACGAAGCCTTGGTGATGTCCTGCAAGAGTTCAGCCAGCACCGCAAGGTCATGGAACAAGAACTCGGCAAAATCATTGTCGGACAGCACGAAGTAATCGAGCAAGTTTTCGCGGCGATTTTCACGCGCGGCCATTGCTTGCTCGAAGGCGTTCCGGGCTTGGCCAAAACCTTGATGGTCAGCACGATCGCTAAAATTTTAGACGTCAACTTCAAACGAATTCAATTCACGCCCGACTTGATGCCGTCGGACATCACCGGCACGAACGTTTTGGAAGAGGACGACGATGGCAAACGGCATTTCCGTTTTGTCGAAGGGCCAATTTTTACGAACATCCTGCTAGCCGACGAAATCAACCGGACACCGCCTAAAACTCAAGCGGCTCTCCTGCAAGCGATGCAGGAACGCGAGATCACGATCGGGCGGACGACTTACAACCTAGAACCGCCGTTTTTCACCATCGCGACCCAGAACCCGATCGAGCAAGAGGGAACCTACCCGCTGCCCGAAGCCCAGCTTGACCGTTTCATGTTCAACATCAAAGTCGGTTATCCAACGGCCGGCGAAGAAGAAAAAATCCTCGCCGCAGCCAGCAGCAATGACAAACCCGAAGTCCGCAAGGTGCTGTCGGCCAAAGCGATCGTGAACCTACAAAAACTCGTTCACTCGGTCGCCGTCAGCGAATACATCATCAAGTATGTCGCTCGATTGGTTCGTGCCACTCGACCCGGCGACGAAAACGCTCCCGAATTTATCAAAGACTTGGTCGACTGGGGCGCGGGGCCGCGAGCTGGCCAGTTTTTGATCGCCGGCGGTAAAGCGATGGCTGCAATGGAAGGACGTTTTTCAGTTTCAATCGCTGATGTCCAAAAAGTCGCGGTGCCCGTTTTGCGGCATCGCATCAGCACCAACTTTCAAGCCCAAGCCGAAGGCATGTCGGTCGAAGGCGTGATCGATCGCTTGCTCAAAGAAGTTCCGCAACCGGAAATCCCCAAGTTTGAAAAATAATGTCGGTCGAAAAATATCTTAAGCCGTCCGTCATCAATCAAATCAAACGGCTGGATCTGCGCGCTCAATTCGTCGTCAAAGGGTTTTTGCACGGCCTGCACGCGAGCCCGTTTCACGGTTTTAGCGTAGAATTTAGCGAGCACCGAAAGTACTCGCACGGCGACGATCTGAAAGATATCGACTGGCAGGTCTACGCCAAGACCGATAAATACTACGTCAAAAAGTTCGAATCCGAAACGAACATTACCGGCTTTTTGGCGATGGATCTGAGTAGCAGCATGGGCTACACGTACCAACAGGAGCTCACCAAATTCGATTATGCGATTTGCTTGGCTGCGTCGTTGGCTTACTTGATGATCTCGCAACAAGACCCGGTTGGGCTGGTGACCTTTAACGATCGGATTCGCCAAAGCCTGCCGCCGCGTTCGAAACGGACTCAACTGGGCAACGTCCTGTCGATGCTTTCAAATTTGGAACCCGATGGCAAAACTGATTTTCGACAAAGCATCGAACAGCTGGCGTCGATGCTGAAAACGAAATCGTTGGTGATGATCTTTTCGGATTTTCTGGTCAACGAAGACGAGACTTTGGACGCACTTTATCGTTTGCGCCATTCTGGTCACGATGTAATTTTGTTTCATGTGCTGGACGAAGCAGAAGTTAATTTCCCGTTCAAGGGCGTCTACAAAATGCGTGACCCCGAGTCGGGCGAAGAGATTAAAATCGATGCCGATGGGTACCGCAAAGGTTACCTGCAACAGATCAAAGACTTTCGCGACGACCTGGCCAAAAACTGCAACCGCAGTGGCATCGATTACGTTCCGATCGACACAAGTATGCAATTCGACAAAGCGTTGGTCGAATACTTGCACAGCCGCCAAGCTCGAGGGTGATCGATGACTTGGGCAAATTTTGGCATTTTGGGCGTCGGCGGGCTGTTGGTCAGCGTTCCGATCATCCTGCATTTTCTGTTTCAACCCAAACCCATTTCGGTTGACTTCCCGGCGCTGCGTTTTTTAAAACAAAAACAGCAAACCACTCGCTCGCGGCTGAAACTAAAGCACTTCGCGTTGCTGCTGATTCGCTGTTTGTTGATCGCGTTGATCGCGTTGGCACTCGCCGGACCGTCGGTGGCGTCCAGCGATTTCGGCAACTGGTTGACGCTCGGCGGCGTGGGAATCAGTGGCTTGATCATCGGCTTGATTGGCTTGATCGCCTATTTTCGCCCGACCAAAAACTGGCTGCTGATTGGCGTTTTGGCCGCCGCGTTACTAGGACACTTGATCTTTGGCGGCGTTTCGGTCGGCCGCTTGATGACCTCCGATGCGCCCAACCTGATCGGCGACTCGCAAGCACCGGTGGCGGCTTTGATCGTCGTTGATTCCTCGCCGCGAATGCAGCTGGAATTCGAAAACGAAACGCGACTGGACAAAGCCAAGAGCTTTGGCAAGTGGTTGCTGACCCAGTTTCCGCGAGACAGCCAAGTGTGCGTGGTCGCGACGGATGGCGACAGCCCGTACTTTTCCGTCGATGTCGGAGCCGCCGATCGCCGAATGACGAAGCTGGAAACCAACTACACCGGCGCGAAGATTCCCTCGGCGGTCGAACAGGGTTTGGAGACGCTGAAAACGTCGCCGCACGAACGCAAAGAAATTTACATTTTGACGGACCTGACGGCAGAGAGCTGGACGGGCGACGGTTCGAAAAAACTGACTCGCATGCTAAAGCAAAGTCCGGAGCTGAGTCTTTTTGTGGTCGATGTGGGTGTCGATTCGCCCAACAATTTTTCGCTGGGCCAAATCAGACTCTCGGCGGTTGAAATTTCCGCAGACGGTCGATTTTCAGTCCAGACCGAAACCAGCAACGCCGGCCCCGCGGCGCAACGCACGATCAAGATGCAGGTCGAAAAAATTGATGCCTCGCGACCGGTCGAACGCGACGGTCAAGTTTTATTTTCCGACGAAGCGTTCGCTGCTCAGTCGGTCGTCGTGGATGTGCGCGAAAATGGTTCAGCACCGATCAAGTTCGATTTCAACCGATCGTTGCAGCCGGGAACCTACCATGGAGCCGTGTCGATCCAAGGCAAAGACGGTTTGGCGATTGATGACCGACGGTATTTCACTTTTCGAGTCAGCAAGGCCCGCAGCACCTTGGTGGTTCACCCGGAAAATGTGAACCCGCAGATCATGCTGAGCATGTTGGCCCCTCGCGAGGCGGTCGAGGACGGTTCGAATCGGTTTGAATACCGAGTCGCGTCGCAGGCTGATTTTTCTTCGTTGGAAAACTTGAAGCCTTTCGATGCGATTTTTGTGCTCGATCCTAAACCGATGCCGGACGCAGTTTGGCAACGGCTGTCTGCTTATGTCGATGGCGGTGGTGGCGTTGGTTTGTTCCTAGGTCAAAATGCCAACGACAATGGCGTCGCCCATCCGAGCTTTTTGTCCGACGATGCCAAACGCGTGATCGGCGGAGTCTTGGACCAGCAGTGGTTCAACGAAACGGACGATTTGTTTCTGAGCCCCAAAGAACTTTCGCATCCGATTTTCAATCCCATTCAGGGCTCGGAAACAGCAGTGCTCTGGAATCGCTTTCCCATTTTCAAACACTGGGGACTCGTCCCCGACGCTCAAGCTGATCTTGACGAAGCCAACCAATCGCTGCCAACCCAAACGTTGCTTCGTTACAGCAACCGCGAGCCGGCGGTGGTCGAACGAACGATTGGCAGCGGCCGCGTTCTAACGATGACCACGCCGATTACCGAATACGGCTACACGCCGGGACGGCAACGTTGGAACCTGTTAATACGACCGCGGCCGGTGCCATTGTTTTTATTGCTGAAGGGGATCGTGTCGCATTTGGTCCAGTCGGACGCCGAGTCGTTGAATGTGCAAGTCGGACAGGTGTCGACGTTGAAAAACGACCTGAGCCAGTTTCCGGATTCGTATAAAGTGTTTTCGCCCAACCCAGACAAACCGGCTTCAAACCTGAATAGTGTCGAGGGGCAGATTCGTTTTCGTTTCAACGATATGCCGGGCCACTATCGATTTCGCGGCGTGCTTGATCAACAGGTCGTGCTGCGAGGGTTTAGTTCGAACTTGCCAGAAAGCACAACCAATTTGACTCGAATCGGCCAAGACGAATTGGACGATAAGCTGGGAGCAGGCCGGTACCAGTTGGCTACCGAACGAAATGAAATCCAACGTCAGCAAGGAACCATGCGACGAGGCCAAGAGCTGTACCCGTTCATTGTGATCATGATGTTGATCATGTTGGGGATCGAATTTTTAATGGCGAATCGATTTTATGGCTGACAGCAGAATCGTGGGTGTTGGCTGACGGTGGTCGTTGCCGCGACGCAAGCGGTACCTTTTGAAAAAGTAAATTAACGTTTTAACTTGAAGAGCACCTTGGACAGTTTGACCTTCCAACCGATTTTTAGCACGACCTTGATGGCGATCATCTTGGCCGTCGCTCTTTTGTTGCTGTGGTTTGGGCCGTCGTTTTCCAAATTGGAAACTCGCAAGCGGGTAACGCTGACGCTGCTGCGCCTGGGCGTTGTGATGTTGGCATTTTTGGCGATGCTGCGCCCCGGTTGCATTCAAAAAATCGAACAAAACCAATCGGCGGTGCTGATGGTGCTCAGCGACATTTCGCGTTCGATGGATCTGCCGCATATCGAAGACAATTCAACTCGCTGGAACACGGTCAAACAAATGATCGTGAATAACCAAGATCGCTTTGACAAGCTGGCCGAGAAAAAAATCGAGGTCAAGTTCTATCAATTCGACAGCGAACTCGAAGCGATGGAAACGGTCGATGGTCGAGCGACCTTTCCGGCCAAACCAACGGGCAGCGAAACGGACATCGGTTCGCCAATTTTGGACGCCGTGCTGGGCGTGCGAGACCGTCGACTGTTGGCGATGATTTTGGCCAGCGACGGCGTACAAAATGTTTTGGACCCGGAAATCGAAATGTTGGATGCGGTCGATTCGTTGGCCGATCTTGAGGCACCGTTGATTGCTGTGCAAGTTGGCACGGTCGGCGATTCGGGCCAAGTCGCCGATGTGGCGATCACCAGCTTTGCCGAACAGATGGTCGTCAACAAAAAAAGCGATTTGAACGCGAGAGCAACTTTGGTGGCTCGCGGGTACGCCAATCAAGATATCAAAGTCGATTTGGTGATCACCGACGGCACGACCGAACAGGTCGTTGCGACGGAATTGGTGCGGCCCAGCGGCGCGTTGGAAGAGATGGACGTGCAGCTGAAGTACCGTCCCGAAACGCCAGGCGAATTTCGAATCTCGGTCAGGGCTTCTCCGATGCCCGGCGAATTGGCGGTTCGCAATAACTCGTTGGACGGTTTTTTGACCGTTCGCGACAAAGGCATGCGAGTGCTATTGCTCAGCGGGCCGCTGGGCTGGGAGCAACGGGCACTTCGCGATAGCCTGCCGGCGTTGGATTTTATCGATCTGGAATTTCGCCCCATCTTTACGCCGCCGCCTGAAACGCGGAACCGACGGTGGCCGCTCGATTCGTTGACAGAAGAATTTGCAGCGACCGATCGCTACGACGTTTTTATTTTATGCAATGTCGACGCGCGGGCGTTGTGGGATTCGCGTAGCCAAACCGGACCGCTGCAAGCATTGGCGGACACAATCAAAGGTGGCAAAGGACTGTTGATGATCGGCGGCACGCATAGTTTTGGCCCCGGCGGCTACGCGAATACGCCGCTGGCCGATGTGCTGCCTATCGAAATGAAAAAACAGGACATGCAGCCTTTCGAATCCGACATTCGAAAAGAGCTCCACATCAACCGCCCGCTGAACCCAACGCCCTCTTTCGATAGTTTTTTAACTCGGATCAGCGACACCGAGTCGACTCGGGATGCGTGGCGAAAACTGCCGCCACTGGTCGGAGCCAACCGCATCATGCCCAAACAAGCGGCCGCGGTGGAGGTTCACTTGCAGTCGGCCGATGAAGCGCAACATCCGATCTTGGTGGCGGCCGATGTGGGCGGCCGAGTCCTTGCGTTTGCTGGCGATTCAACATGGCGCTGGCGGCTGGCGGGCTTCCAAAAAGAATTCGATCAGTTCTGGCGTCAAATCGTATTGTGGCTAGCTTTTTGGGATTCGAAAAACGACCAAAGCCTGACCATCGATCTGCCCAAAAGACGTTTTGCGCCCAACGCTCGCGTTCGCTTTGGCGTCAACGTACGGACAGCGACGGGTGAATTTGTTTCGGACGTTGATTTCCAAGCGAGCCTGCAGATGCCCGACGGGACGACGGAAAATATTTTGATCGTGCCCAACGGCAACGCGTATCGCTGCGACTTGCCCAAAGATTTACTCAACGATTCTGGCGTTCACAGAATTTATGTGCAGGCAAAGAAAGACGGCCAACTCGTTGGAAGCGGTCAACGCGAGTTCGTGATTTTGGATCGCGATAAAGAAAAAGCAAATCCCGCCGCCAACCCCCAACAGTTGGCTCGACTGGCAGGTCAGACCGCTGAATTCGGCGGCAAGGCGATCAGCCCGGAAGAGCTGGGCCAGATTTTAGACGAATACATCGAGAACCCGCCGATCAAGAAAATCGAAATCCCGACAAGCTGGCGAATCGGCGAAACGATGTACGACGGCAGCGCTTTCCTGTTGCTTTTCGTCGGCCTGCTGGGGATCGAATGGGGACTCAGAAAACACTGGGGTTTGGTGTAGAGCGGTCGGCGAACGCTCGTTCAATGCTTTTGAACCGTTCCTGATTTGGATGCTCAAACCGACCGTCGGCGTCGTCCCAACCAAACAAGGCTGAACATGCCAATCGCTGCCGCTGAACCGGGTTCGGGAATGGCCACAACCGTGCCTTGGAAACGAAGTGTCAAGCTGTTGGTTGTTTCGCCCGCAATATCCATGTCACTGAAAGACAGCGTGTAAAGCTCACTGAAAAACCCAGCATTGGACGTATCAAACATCGCCGAAAACGACTCCGACTCGCCCGCCCCCAGCGATGAAAACAACGCCAAGTCGGTAGACAATGCTGCGGCATCGGCTCCAGTCAATACGAATGAATCGAGGTCGAGCGTACTGGTGAAGTCGGCCGTTGATTCTAAATTGAAGATGTCAAAATCTTCAGTAAGCGTCCCAATCCCCATGTCCACGGAGCCGAAATCAATCAAAATTTCATTCAGGTCGCTGGTTGCCCGTCCCGAGGCATTGGAAACATCAAAAACGGTCGCCGAATAGTCAATCGACAGCGAATCATAGGCCCCCTCGCCAGCCAAACCGCCACCGGCTTCTGCCGAAGAAACTTGGAACTCGAGTTCGCCTTTTATCTCGCCGGCTGCCGCAAACGTCGCCGAAAAATCTCGTGTTCCCGTATCCGACGCCGCGTCAAATCGAGTGCCATTGCCGGTGGCGGAAACCGAGCCATCGTTGGCGGTTGTTGCAACGTTGATTCGAGTGCGTTCTTGATCGCTGCCGCTGGTCGATAATTGGCTTGAACCGGAAACCGTTGCACCTCGAATCACTTCCCCCAACGCAACTTCGGTTCCAGTGACCGAACGTTGGCTCAGCACATCAACATTTAAATTAATCACATCGTTGGCGTCTTGATCGCCGCGTCCATTCCCGCCGCCGGTCGTAATGTCCAAATTGTCAATGGTAACCGAACCTGTTTTTCGTCCGGTCGTCGAAGTAACGCCGCTCAGCGCGCCCACGACAATGTTAGTGCTGTCTTGCGTATTATGTTCGAACGCGTTGTAACGCCCGGATTCGGACGACGTGGCAATACCGGTCGTGGTGACCGAATAGTAAGTGCCATCGTTGCCGTTTTTGTTAACTTGTACATTTTGAGAATCGATCGAACCGTTTTGAATCACGCGTTGATTCAGGTTCAACGTGCTTTCGCCGGTTGAATTGTTGTTTGAACTGCTACCAGCAATTTGAATTTGAGAATTATTTTGATTGTCGACGAAAGTCGCGTAGGCAAATTCGGGGCGATCAATAAACGGGTTTCGGTTGCCTTGAACTCGAACCGAACTGTCGCCGGGAATGCCAGTATTGTTTAAGTGATTCATTCGGCGTTCAAAATCGTCGGGCGCGTCGGCAAAGTGAGCCTGCATCAGGAATCCCAAGTCCCCCAATCGACCGTCGCCGCTGGGCGTGCCGTTGCGGAGCGAAAAATCGTTGTAGCGGACTGCCATATAAAACGTCGCGCGAGCTACATTGCCTTGCCATTGAGCACCGGGGAAAAAGGTGGTGTCGGTCGTGCTACTGCCGAAGTGCTTATTGCCTCGATCGGAATTCACCCGTGGGTTCGATGGCGCTAGATTCAGTAAATCCGATTGCGCCGATCCGGAATTATTGGCAAATCGGGACGTCGGCCAGATGTGCTCGCGATTCCAAGTCGCTCCAAAATCCCAATCACCGCTGACCGAATTACCGGTATAGATCTGGATCAAGTTATTGCTGTTATTGGGATCGCGCCAAAGATCGTCCAACGTAAACCGGACGTCGTCGAAGGAAATCGCGTTAAAGTTGTCATTCGAAATGTCGCCCAACCGATTGGCCAGCGAGCTGCCACTAAGACTTCGGGCCGAGTTATACCGATTAATATAAGTTTGCGATGGGTCGTACTGTGCGGCGGCCGGTTCAGCCATCATGCCAAAAGCCATGGCCGCTAAAACCGAAGCTAAGACCAACTTTGCGAAACAGGTAGATTGCAGCGTCATGATTGAGCGTCTTTACGAGGAATGCCGGTAAAATGAAGGGCGTTAGTATAGGCCAACCGGCATATTTAACATGGTCGATCTCGATGATGATTTTGTGAATTCTCGGACGTTATCACGTCATTCACTACAATCGCAACTCTCGTCAAGACCCCGATGGCTTCAGAAAGATGGCGAAGCAAAGAACGTTTCAGGAAATAGAAAACATTCAATTGCCTGCGGAAGATCGACCTGATCAATAGCCAGCTCGCAACGCACTGTCGATCGCAGAAAAGCCCTGTTGCGTTGCCGACATGGCAATCATCCAGGCAATGCATTGGACGGATAGCATTTAATCGGTAAAAATGTCGCTCATATAAAGTCATAAGCTTGGAGCACTGCTTTGAAAATCAACCGATCCAAATCGGCGGCTCGAACAAACGATCACTTTGGAAAATGAGACGCGCTGGACATCACTTTTTGACTGCCGTTTGAAAAACATTTTCAGAGCCATTTGCTTTGGGGGACACAGTCTCGTGGTCAATGCCTGAAGCCTGAAGCCTAAAGTTGGTTTTTGAAACTTCACCCGAGCCGTTTTCGGCAAACATATTTTACTTCCTTACACACCACAAAGAGTTGAACATGAAATCGACACCGATCTTCTTTCGCCTCGCAGCCTGTGCCTTGATGGTCGCCCCGTTTGGGCTTTCGCGAGTCGCACACTGCCAAGAATCTGCGATCGCGGCGGACATCAGCAAATGCCCCGTGATGGGCAACGTCAAACCCGCCGAAGCTCGCCACACCGCGGCCGGCAGCTACTCGAATGACCAGTGGTGGCCCAACCAGCTGAACCTGAAAATTCTGCATCAAAACTCAGCCAAAGGAAATCCGCTGGGGCCAGATTTTGACTACGCCGCTGAATTCAAAAAGCTGGACATGGACGCGATCAACCGCGACATCGATGCGTTGTTGACCGATTCGCAGGAATGGTGGCCGGCCGACTACGGCAACTACGGACCGCTTTTCATCCGCATGGCTTGGCACAGCGCGGGAACTTACCGAGTTACCGATGGACGCGGCGGCGCGGGCTACGGGACTCAACGTTTTGCTCCGCTAAACAGCTGGCCGGACAACACAAACTTGGATAAGGCGCGTCGTCTTCTATGGCCGATCAAGAAAAAATATGGCAGCAAGATTTCTTGGGCCGACTTGATGATTTTGGCCGGTAACCGATCGCTTGAAACCATGGGCTTCAAAACTCTAGGTTTCGCGGGCGGACGAGCGGACGTTTGGGAACCTCAAGAAGATATCTACTGGGGCCCCGAAAGCGAATGGTTGGGCGACAAACGATACAGCGGAGATCGGGAACTTGAAAACCCGCTGGCCGCTGTGCAAATGGGGCTGATCTACGTGAACCCAGAAGGCCCCAACGGCAATCCCGACCCATTAAAATCCGCCAAAGACATTCGTGAAACTTTCGCTCGTATGGCGATGAACGACGAAGAAACCGTTGCCCTGATCGCTGGCGGCCATACCTTTGGCAAAGGCCACGGTGCAGCACCAGCCGAAGGCAATGTCGGAGCCGAACCCGAAGCCGCCGGTATCGAACTGCAGGGGCTGGGTTGGCAAAACGCATACGGCAGCGGCAAAGGAGCCGATACGATCACCAGCGGTCTTGAAGGTGCCTGGTCGACCACGCCGACCGAATGGTCGAATGGATACTTTGACAATCTGTTCGACTACGAATGGGAACTGACCGAGAGCCCAGCCGGCGGCAAGCTGTGGACTCCTAAAAACGACGGTGGAAAAAATAGCGTCCCCGATGCTCACGATGACTCGAAGGCTCATGCTCCGATCATGTACACGACGGACATGGCAATGAAACTGGATCCAATCTACGGCCCCATTTCAAAGCGTTTCCACGAAAACCCAGATCAATTCGCCGCGGCCTTTGCCAAGGCTTGGTACAAATTGACTCACCGCGACATGGGTCCTACCTCGCGGTACCTCGGCGATGACCTGCCAAAAGATTTTAAATGGCAAGATCCTGTGCCGACGGTCGATCACAAATTGATCGACGACCAAGACGTGGCCAAACTCAAGTCTGAGTTGCTTGATTCTGGCTTGACGACTTCGCAGTTGGTCAAAACCGCTTGGGCTTCGGCTTCGACGTTCCGTGGAACTGACAAACGGGGCGGTGCCAATGGTGCTCGCATTCGTTTGGCTCCGCAAAAAGACTGGAAGATTAACGATCCTGAACAGTTGGCAAAAGTCTTACCAGCCTACGAGAAAGTTCAGCAGGCGTTTAATTCGACTGCCGGTAGCAAGCAAGTTTCGCTGGCCGACCTGATTGTTTTGGGTGGCTGTGCCGGTGTTGAAGCGGCTGCCAAAGAAGCCGGTCATGAGATTGTAGTTCCCTTCCACGCAGGTCGAACCGATGCCACTCAAGAAATGACGGACGTCGCTTCGATTGGCTACCTAGAACCTGTCGGCGACGGATTCCGCAACGCGGTCAGTCACGATCTCGACCGTCCAGCTCCTGAATTGTTGATCGACCGGGCTCACCGGCTAACGCTAACCGCTCCCGAGATGACTGTGCTTCTGGGCGGTCTTCGCGTGTTGAACGTCAACGCCGGCGACACTGACTTTGGTGTGCTGACCGAGCGACCGGGCCAGCTGACGAATGATTTCTTTGTCAACTTGTTGGACATGGGAACCGTGTGGAAGAAGTCGAGCGAGTGCGAGCATTTCTTCGAAGGACTCGATCGCGAAACAGGAGATGTAAAATGGAAAGCGACGTCAGTCGACTTGGTTTTCGGATCGAATTCGCAGCTGCGAGCGATTGCTGAAGTTTACGCCAGCGATGATTCGAAAGAGAAGTTTGTCAAAGACTTCGTCAAGGTATGGAACAAGGTCATGAACCTTGACCGCTTTGAGTTGCAAGCGAAATAGTCGCTTGGTTGTTCATCGAGCCATGCTTCGGGCCCCAAGCGGGCCGGAAGCTGGCGACGATGATGCGTTTGGTGTCACGTTAAACGTTCGCAGTACTTTAAGTTTCAATAACCATAAGTTTTAATAACCATAAGTTCCAATCTCCATGTCAGCATTTGCTAAATTGTTAGCAAGTGTTGGCATGGTTTTTTTGTGTCCGAAAGACGGCGAAACAGAATTCGAATTTGATTTGGCAAAATTAGAATTGGAATTGAATTTTTTGAAATTTTGAAACTTGAAACTTGAGATTAGGATTGAGAATTAAATTTGATATTTGATATTTGATATTATGAGATTTTGAAACTTGAGATTTT
>CAZROJ010000074.1:9400-21150 GCA_964601665.1 uncultured Pirellulaceae bacterium | reverse complement strand
TGGCACATTCGCCAAATGTCGCCCACTTCGACGTCAAACTCCATCACGATCCCGCCCGCATCGTCGACCACGCGAACGGTTCCCGCAGCCGGGATCTCAAACGTTTTGTCGTGCGACCCATACTCTTCAGCCTTTTGGGCCATCAAACCCACATTCGGCACGGTGCCCATGGTGGTTGGATCGAAGGCTCCGTTGGCTTTGCAAAATTCGACCGTTTCTTGATACAGCCCGGCGTAGCTGCTGTCGGGAATCACGGCTTTGGTGTCTTGCGAATTACCTGCCGCGTTCCACATTTGCCCCGATGTGCGAATCATCGCCGGCATCGAAGCGTCAATGATTACGTCCGAGGGAACATGCAAGTTCGTGATGCCGTTATCAGAATTCACCATGGCCAAATCTGGGCCTTGATCGAGCACCGTTTTAATATCGGCTTGGATGGCTAACTTGTCTTCGTCGGGCAGCGATTCGATTTCGGCCAGCAAGTTGCCTAAGCCGTTGTTCACATTGACTCCCGCTTTTTCAAGTGCCTGGCCGTGCCTGTCAAAAACGTCCGCGAAAAACACTTTCACCGCGTGACCAAAAATGATCGGATCCGAAACCTTCATCATCGTGGCTTTCATGTGCAACGAAAACAGCACGCCTTTAGCTTTGGCGTCCGCCACTTCAGCCGCCAAAAACTCTTGCAGCTTGACCACTGACAAAAATGTTCCGTCGACGACTTCGCCAGCCAAAACGGGAACACCCTGCTTCAATACATGCGTCTTGCCGTCTGAATCGATCAATTCGATTTTGAGACTTCCCGCTTGCTCGAAGGTCACCGATTTTTCGTTGCTGCAAAAATCGTCGGCCCCCATTGTGGCCACGTGGGTTTTTGAATCAGGCGACCAAGCACCCATCGAGTGCGGATTTTTCTTGGCGTAATTTTTAACCGCACTCGGGGCGCGGCGATCCGAATTTCCTTCGCGCAAAACCGGATTGACGGCACTGCCCAAAACCTTTGCGTAGCGGGCTCGGATTGTTTTTTCTTCATCCGTCTGTGGATCGTCGGGAAATTCAGGAATGTCAAAACCGTCGGCTTTGAGTTCTCCGATCGCGGCTTTGAGCTGCGGCACCGAGGCGCTAATGTTCGGAAGTTTGACGATATTGGCTTCGGGGCATTTGGCCAGGTCGCCGAGCCTTGACAGTTCGTCGTCGATTTTTTGGTCGTCGGTCAAATTCTCCGGAAAGTTGGCTTTGATGCGTCCGGCGAGCGAAATGTCGCTGGTCGTTACCTCAATGTTGCAAGTTCCGGCGAATGCCTTGATTACCGGAAGCAGCGATTGTGTCGCTAGTGCGGGAGCTTCGTCGGTTAACGTGTAAACAATTTTTGATTTTTCTGACATGATCCAGCAAACTGATTTTCGCGATATTGGGCGTTAGACGAAACGAAAGGCAGTTGAGAATTTACCCAAATCCTTGGTCTGATTCTCACACCTTTTACACTTTGGTTAGTAAAGTCTTCTCTGCCAACCGCCTGAGGCGAAAGGCGATTGAGAAACTACCGGGGCAATATGCCCAAGATTCGCAATCGTTGCAAACATCAGCGGTAGAAATTCAACTGCCGATCGCCTTAGTCCCAAACAATTAAACAATTACATCATCGGCCCGATGACCGATAAAATTTTGGCTCGTTGTGAAGAACGAAGATTGTAGGTACATCCCGCTCAGCCTCAACTCATCGACGGACAAAAACCGATTGAGCCAATAGCGGTGATCGCGGTGCGTCGAACTTGCTGAAAACCCGCGGCTGGCTCGTCGACCGTTCTGTGTCGATTTCGTCGGCATCGATTTCGTCGGCGTTGGAAACCCAAGTTCGGGCGGAACGCTTCCGAACGCTTTTCGGCGACAAATATCCACCTTGCCCTGAAAAACTACCCACGTGCCCATCAAAACCTTATAATTTGGCACCTTGAGCCTCGATTCGGCCCGTAAAAATGCCCATATTCACGTTACGTCTCCTATAAATATTCCTCGATCTACAATTTTTGGTGTTCCGGCCGCTCAACAAGCGACCCAGCCCACGATCGTTAATTATTCTGGATAGCTATGTCGAAACCAACAAAAAAACCGGACCCGAAGCCAGCTGCGACTTCCTCCGATGACTCAAAAAAAACACTCGCCGAACGTGACGCCGAAGCCATCGAAGCGATGGTCAAACGGTTCGTCGTCAAACAAGAAGAAAAGCCGGTCGATAAATACTTCCGGGCTCTCGTTCGTCTTGGCGGCTCCGACTTGCACATGAAAGTCGGCAAGGCTCCGATCTGCCGCGTCAACGGCACGCTGAAAGAACTCAAACGCGACCCGATCGAAGTCGAAGAAATGGCTCGACTGCTGTTTCCGATGATGAACGAGCGAACACGAGATATCTTCGATGAAGAAGGCGGCGCTGACTTTGCCTACGTCGTCGACGTTGACGATGTCCAGTGGCGATTCCGCGTCAACATGCTGCAACAGCTGGGCAAGATCGGTTTGGTTGCGCGGCGAGTCAACAATCACATTCCCGATTTTGAAGGCTTGTACCTGCCGCCGGCAATGGAAACCTTATGCCACTTCGATCAAGGCATGATTTTGCTGGCGGGCGTGACCGGGTCGGGCAAAAGTACCACGATCGCTTCGATGTTGAATTACATCAATCGCATCTACTCAAAACATATTTTGACCTTGGAAGACCCGATCGAATTCGTGTTCACCGACGACAAGTGTTTGATCAACCAACGTGAAGTCGGCATCGACGTGGTCGACTTTGGCGTGGGAATGAAGCACGCGGTTCGTGAAGACCCGGACATCATTCTGGTCGGCGAGCTTCGCGACGAAGAGACCTTTATGACGGCAATTCACGCGGCCGAAACGGGGCACTTGGTCTTCGGCACGATTCACGCGTCGACCGCTCCATCGACCATCGGTCGTATTTTGGATTTGTTCCCCGAAGAAATGCACGGGGCGATCCGAGGGGCGATCGCGATGAACATGAAAGCCATCGTTGCTCAAAAACTTTTGAAATCGATTCGACCGGATGTGGGTCGAGCCCCCACCTGCGAAATCATGAAGTTCAACCCGACGGTTAAAAAACTGATTCTCGAAGAACGCGACCACAACCTTTCGGACGCGATTCGAATCGGCGAAGAAGAAGGCATGCAGGACTTTACGACCTCGCTAAAACAGCTGATCGACGACGGCCTGATCGACCGGCCCACGGCTTTCCAAGTCGCACCCAACAAAGAAGAATTAAAAATGAAGCTCAAAGGCATCAACGTTTCGCAGCCGGGAATTATCTAAGTATGATTCGACGCCAATTTTCGATGCCCTGTGTCGCAAGTGTAATTTTGCTGGTCACGTTGGGTGCGTTTTCGCAATCTTGCCATGCGGCTGGAACTCCCGTTTCCGCTCCGGCCCTGCCAACGTTCTCCAACTGGACACCGACTGCGATGGCCGTGGCAGCGCCCACGCCCCTCCCGTTTAAACAGGCGGCAGCCAAAACAGCCGAAGAAAAAAGGCGCGAAGCCATCGCGAAGGCTAGGCCCGGTGGCTATCTGTCGGTTTTAAAACTCGGCTTGATCGCGGGCGTATTTCTGTTTTGGGTTTGGTGGGTCGACTGGATCAATCGCGATGCGTTGCAGTTGGGCAAGAAACTGAAGATGCAGCCGGAGTTCTGGAACCCGATCATCGTGCTTAGCTTTTTGGTTGGCCTAGCGATCGTGATGTTCGTGCCGATCTTCTGGGCCGGCTACCCGGTGTTCGTCTTGGCAGCTTTGTTGCCGCCGATTTTGTACACCTTTACGCGTCGCAGCCGTATCAAGAACGACAAATCCGCTGCATCGGCGGTCAAGAATAAAGGCAATGCCGAACACGTTGTCGAAATGGAAGAGGAACTGCCGCAAGACGAAGGTGCTGACGTTAGCTTTTCAACCGGCGGGGCGGACGCCAATGAAAAACAAGCCCGACTCATTCGGGCTCGACAAAGCCCCGAGTTTCCGATTCTTAAAGACTTGATGTACGACGCCCAGTTCAAACGTGCCGAACAAATCATGTTCGACTGCGCGCCCAACGGCGCGAAAGTTCGAATTCTGGTCGATGGAATTTGGCACCCCTTCCCGCCGCTGGATCGTCCAACCGCCGATGGTGTCGTCAACAGCATCAAGGCCTTGGCAGGTCTAGACGCTACCAACCGACGAATCACTCAGACCGGTACCTTTGACGCGAAATCGGATTTTGGGAAATCCAACCTGCGAGTCCGCACTCAAGGCACGCCGACGGGCGAACGCGTTTTGATGAAGGTCATTGAAGCGAAAAAAGACATCATGAAGCTGGGTGAATTGGGCATGTTCCCCGACATGATTCAGCCGCTTTGCGATTCGATGAACCATGCCGGAATCACGATCATTTCGTCGCCGCCCGGTCACGGTTTAACGTCGTCTTGGCAAGGTGCGATTTTCTCTTCGGATCGCTTAACGCGTGATATTTCTGGTTTCTACAAACCAGACGAAGTCGACACCGATATCGAAAACATCATGCCCAAGCCGTATGATCCGTCCAAAGGCGAAACGTCAATTGATTCGCTGAAAAAAATCTTGCTGGCGCAGCCGGACGCGGTCATCGTTCCCGAAGTCGACGACTCCGAAACCATGGATTTACTGACGCTCCAAGCCACCACGCAAGACCGTGCGATCATGTTTCGGGCCGAAGCGTCGAGTGCTGCCGAGGCGTTTTTGAAAATGTACGCCAAGTCAAAAGACCGCGAACAATTCCTCCAGGCGATGCGCAATGCTACTTGCCAACGGCTGCTGCGTCGCCTGTGCCCGGCGTGCCGAGTAGAAGTGCGGGTCAAACCTCAGATGATCCAAAAACTCGGTGGCAACCCAACAACGCAGGGAACGGTTTTCAACCAGTTTCAGTTGCCGCCTCCTGCCCAACGAGTCGACGAAAATGGCAACCCGATCGAGTTTCCACCGTGTGAAACTTGCGGTGGCATCGGCTACATCGGACGCGTGGCCGTCTTCGAGTTGCTGACCTTTGACGATCGGCTTCGCGACGTTGTTCGCAAGCAGCCACAAACAGCGGCCATCGAATCTGCGGCGTTAAAACTGGGAAAGAAATCGTTAACACAGCAAGCGTACAAGCTGGTTTTATTGGGCGTTACTTCCTTGGCGGAAGTCCAACGAATTTTTAAACCAGCCAGCGGAAAAGAACCTGCCAAGCGCAGTGGATGATGATTGGGAATCTACCCAAAGCCTGAGTAAATCCTGAACCGCCATTTGTGATTTTCCTTTCGCCTCAGCCGCCGCATCGAAAGCCTGAACTCAAAACTCACTCCTACCTGATTGACGCACACTATGGCTTACGATTCGGACAATTTGCCGCCCATTGAATTCACCGCCGCCGGCAACACGTCGGAGGAGAGCGAAAAAAATCTCGCGCTGGTTGAACCCTCACCTGGCTTCGGCCCAACGGCCAATTTTTGCGTCGACATCATCGTCCGCGATGCCGACATCACTGTCTTGGATTTCACGGCTCAACAAGTCAACATCCGTTTTCGCATCGATGGTATTTGGCATCCCGGACCGGTCCTCGACCGCGAAGATGGTGACTACATGCTGGCAACGCTCAAACAATTGGCGGGCATGGATTTTCGCGAACGACGGCAACGGCAAGAAGGCGACTTCAAGTCGCTGTACCAAAAACGGACGCAAAAGTTCAATATGGTTTCGCAAGGCGTGCGAACCGGCGAACGGGTTGCCATTAACTTGGACTACAAACGTCCGCCTCTGGAAACGCCCGAAGAACTTGGCATGCGAGCCAAGATGAAAACCCAAATCTCGGCCATGATTGCCGATGAACAGATGAAAAACCTGTTGGTGATCGGCTACCCCAACGGCAACGGCTACACTTCGGCCTGGAAAGGCATCATCAGTTGTGCGGACCGACTGACTCGTGACTTTTACGTAATCCAACCGCCTGATCGCGGGGAGAGCGAAGAAGTCATCAACATTTTCCCATGGGAATACGACCCAGCCAAAGGCGAAACCCCCGTAACAACGCTTCCTGATTTGCTCCTGAAGCAACCCGACGTCTTGGCATTTCCGGATTTAGAAACTGGAGAAATCATTGACCAAATTGTCGAAATTTCTACCAGTCAAAAGATTCCAATCTTCACACGCCACCCCGGCAAGCACTGCTTGGACGGCTTGCTGCGTTTGATTGCCAAAAAACCCGACGCCAAGAAGTTCGTGGATCACTTGAGCGGCATTGCGTCGATGCGGATCATTCGAAAGCTATGCGACAGTTGCAAAATTGCGTTTACGCCACACCCGCAATTGCTACAAAAACTGGGACTGCCGCCAGGCCGCGTTGCCGAACTTTTCCAACCGTTCGTGCATCGCCCCGACATGGTTGATGATGACGAAAATCCAATTCCACCCTGCCCCGAATGTTCCGGGGTTGGTTTTAAAGGGCGTACCGGCTTGTTCGAGTTTTTGACGATGACCGATGACTTGCGGAAAGCGATCGTTCAAAAACCGCAGCTGAAATATTTACAGGCAGTGGCTGAACAAGGCGGCCACGTTTCGATGAAAATGGAAGGCGTTTTGCTGATCGCCAAAGGCTTGACTTCGGTAGACGAACTGCAACGCGTGCTAAAAGGTTAAAACGAAAATGCTTACTCTGATTTTAATTTTGATCCTGATCATCGTTCCAGTTTGCACTTGGTGGTTTGGCCTGTGGAACAATTTGATCAACGTGGTCAACTTCTTGTTAGCCGGGCTGATCGCAACCAGCGTCTATCATCCGGTTGCAGGTCGTATCACAGACATCAATCGCGAGTCCTTCGGTTTCTCGGCAGACTTTGTCGCGATCTGGCTCGTGTTCGCGATTGCGTTCATGGTCTTGCGAGGCGTGACCGATACGATCAGCAAGTATCAGTTAAAGTTTGACCCGATCACGGAAATGGCCGGCCGATCGATTTTGGCGTTGTTACTTGGGTTCGGGATGATGTGCTTCACCAGTTTCACGTTGCACGTGGCGCCGCTGCCCAGCGACCTGTACAGCGAACAAGAAGCGACTCGCGAGAACAAGCTTTCCAAAGCGGCCAGCTCGATCCCTGACCAACTCTGGCTGGGTTACACGAACTACGCTTCGACCGGACCGCTGGCGGCTTCGAAATCGGAGAACATGTTATTCAGCGAGTACAAATTGGACGAGCTACTGAAGCTCGACAACATTGACAGCCGAAAATTTGATCCAAGCGATTCATTTTTTGAAGGCGGATGGTGGCTTCGACGATCGCTAGAGGCGGACAAAAAGCGGAGAAAAGACGCCAAATAGCGTCTTAATCGCTCCCGCCCAGATCAAGCTAAACTTTCTTGGTTGGCTTGAACAAAGTTACTCAGCCGGATCGGTAGCGCATTAAGCGGCGCAAACAAAACGCCCGCAAATAAGTTTCGCGGACGCTTTCATTTTGTTTGCTTTCCAGAACCAATCGCGGGGCAAAGTGAAGATCACTAACGCTGTGCTCTGTTTGACGATGAAAATTCGAGTCAAATTCGTTTTTCGACCGTCAATTCAAGTCGGTTGAACCACTAGCCTTCGGGAATCAAGTCGACCATCCGGCCGGGTGAACCCATCGCATTGTAGCCGCCGTCGACGTGCAAAATCTCGCCGGTGATGCCATCGGACATGTCCGAGAGTAAAAACGCGCCGGTGTTGCCGACTTCTTGATGAGTAATATTTCGGGCCAGCGGTGATACGTGTTCGTACATTTTGAGCATACCATGAGCACCGACGGCTTGGCTGGCCAACGTTTTCAATGGCCCCGCACTGAGTGCGTTAACTCGAACACCCGACGGGCCAAGCTCATAGGCGAGGTATCGCGTGGTCGCTTCCAAGGCCGCTTTGCAAATCCCCATCATGTTGTAACCGGCCACGATTTTTTCGCCGCCAAAATACGTCATGCAGGCGATCGATGCCTTCTCTGACAAAATTGGCTGCACCGCCTTAGTGACGGCGATCAGGCTGTAACAACTAATCTCCATCGCCATTTTGAAACCGTCGCGGCTACAGTCGAGCGTTTCGTTTAGGTCACTGCGATCTGCGTAGGCAATCGAGTGCAACACAAAATCAATCGTGCCGAATTCGGCTTTTGCCTTTTCAACCACCGCGGCAATATGGTCATCGTTACTTACATCCAGCGGCTCCAAAAAGGCTGGCTTGACGTCCGCCGCCGATTTTTCAAAACACTTTTCGACTCGCATTCGGTTTTTCTTGCGTGCATCGTCTTCGCGATCGGGAAGATGCGTAAAACCACAGACCCCGCCTTCGGACATAATTTTTTCGGCAATCGCCCAAGCAATCGATCGATCGTTTGCTACGCCCAGAATCAAGCCTTTTTTGCCGTCGAATAAACCCATAAAAAGTCGCCCTTTGAATTTGAATGTTTTGGATCGAAATGTTGTTCTTCACGAACCGGAGCTTAAAATGATCCGATAATCGCTTCGTATGCCTCAAACCATTTTGCCGGCCACACGGGCGGTTTGCCTGCTGGCGGTTCGCCCGCTTAGACGAAGACCAAGAGCCTATCCCACCACCCCTTCGATCGACACGTTTTTCTACTTTGTCGCGAGGTATTGGGATAAGCACTAAAAGTGTCCATGCCAGCATTGTGACGCCCCAATCGGATTCTGACAATTCTGACACGATAAATTATGCCACGAAATCTTTACACGCAGCGCGTTACCTCCGATCCGTCAGGCGCCCAGCTATTGGCTCGGCTGATCGAGCAATCCATGGCCTTGCAGACAAAACAAGATTTCTTGTCGGGAGCCTTAACCGCACTCTGCCAGGCGATCGAGGCCACCGGAGCAACGCTAATTCAAGGCACCAAGGGACAATGGCGGCTGCTCGCCCACGCCGGCGAAGGGGATGGTTTGCCCGAAGAATTGCTCGCCGAGACGCTCGATGTCGGTCGTTGCGGGTCCGCCCAAGGCTGGACCGGTGCGCCGCTGTTCACCGGAAGCTCGGAAAACATTTTTTGGACCAGCCAGCTTGTCGCGGCCAATACCGACAGCGTGTCCAAAGAAAAATTTGATGCCTGCGCCGCCGCCATTGGTTTGGCCTATCAAAATTTCATGCAAGCCAACCAGCAAAAACGTCGCGCCGAACGGTTCGAGGCAATGCTGGACATGACCGTTCGCTGGAATGAATCCCGCGAAACCGACCAGTTGCTGGAACAAATTGCCGAAACTTCCACTCGACTGCTGAACGCCGAACGAGCCACCATTTTCCTGCCCGACGTCTCCGGCGAGCAACTGATCGGCAAACCCGCGACCGGTGTTGCCGGTGGCCAGATTCAAATTCCAAAAAATGCCGGCGTCGTCGGCCAAGTCTTCGGATCCGGCCAGCCCGCTCGCGTCGATGACGATGTTCGCGCCGAACAACAACAGATCAATCGCAGCGTCGACGAAGAACTTGGTTTCCAAACGCGAAACCTGTTGTGCGTTCCAATGATCAACTCCAAAGGCGATACCATCGGTGCCTTTGAATTGATCAACCGCCTGGAAGGAAACTTCACCGACGAAGACGAATCGGCTCTGGCCGATCTTGCCAGCCACGCCGCCGTGTCGATCGACAACACGCAGCACGTCGAACACCTGACCACGTCTCGACAAGCCGTCGCCGCCGAGGCCGCCGGGCAAGTTGAAATGATTGGCCACTGCGAAGCGATTGAAGAGCTTAAAAAAACGATCGCTCGCGTTGCCGGCACTGAACTTGCCATTTTAATCACCGGTGAAAACGGTACCGGCAAGGAAGTCGTTGCCCAAATGATTCACTATTTGAGCGACCGACGCGACGAAGTAATGGTCGCCGTAAACTGCGCCGCGATCACTCAAACGCTACTAGAAAGCGAACTGTTCGGCCACGAAAAAGGAGCGTTCACTGACGCTCACCAAGCCCGCGAAGGCAAGTTTGAACTCGCCAGCGACGGCACACTGTTCTTGGATGAAATTGGCGACATGAGCCTGGACGGCCAATCGAAGTTACTACGAGTTTTAGAAGAACGAAAGGTTGTGCGAGTGGGCGGTTCCAAACCGATCCCGACCAACGCTCGCGTGGTCGCGGCGACCAACCAGGACTTAGCTGGCCTGATCAATGAAAAGAAATTCCGGCAAGACTTGTACTTTCGCCTGAACGTGGTGCAAATCGAATTGCCGGCTTTGCGTGACCGCGGCGACGACGTCCTGCTGCTGGCTCAACATTTCCTGAGCCAATTCTGCGCGAAGGCTCGCCGTAAAATCCCGGAAATCACCGCCACAGCCAAAAAACAATTGCTGCGGCATCAATGGCCCGGCAACATTCGCGAACTTCGAAACATGATGGAACGATTGGCCTACCTGACCGACGGCGCAAAAATCGACGCCAGCGATTTGGCTTTCGTCAGCTCCCCTTCGACCGGCCAAGATGCCGTACCGATGGACTTACCGCTCACCGATGCCACCAAAGCGTTCCAAGTCGACTATATCCAAAAACACATCAAACGCGCCAGCGGCAACATGACAGACGCCGCCGAACGAATGGGCCTGCATCGCTCCAATCTCTACCGCAAAATGAAACAGCTGGGCATGAGCGATGGCGAAGACGAATGAAACGGAAAATTTCCGCCTGTTCAAATCAAACCAAGTTCAAACCAAGTTCAAACATTAAATAACCACGCAACAAGCCAACCGCAGCAAGCCATCTACCGTTTGACAGCTCCAGCTAGATATTCCTTGATCACCTGAGACGAAACCAGCAGCTGGTAAGCTCCTGGCACGACCATGTTGGCTGATGGCTGGACTTCCGCAGACAAAAAATTGGCCGGCACCGGCGTAATCGCCAGTTTTCGCTCGCGAGCCAAACGCTGCACTCGCGGCAAATGCCAAGCTGACGAAATCACGACCACGCGACCCGGATCATTACCCTTTTCTTTCTCCGTCGCCACCCAAGCTTCCAAGCTTTTCATCTCCTGAAACGTGTTGGCTCCCTCGATCGAAATCAAATCATCCGCCGGCACACCCAATCGCTGTAGCATCGCGATTGCCTCTTCGCTGGGAAGCTTCGAATTGTCCAAGGCAAACGAATGCGTCCCTGAGCAAATCACTTTCTTGATTCGTCCGGCATGGTATAGCTCAGCGGCCACCACCAGACGATCTCCACTATGATTCAATTGCTCACGTCCATTGGGAGCCGTCGTCGTTCCGCCACCCAACAACAGTCCGTAGTCAGCAGGCTCCAGATCGCTTTGCTGCATGTGGTAGTAGCGCGATTCCAGCGTCGAAGCCAGCCAGTTGCTGAAATACTGATTCCCTGCAAAAGTCAGAATGAGCCAGCCGCATAAACTCACCACGACCACGCCGGTTCGCCTTTGCAAAAAGCAAAAATAGACCAACAACGTCAATCCCAACCAAACCAATCCCACCGGCTGTACAACGGCCGTCACCATTTTTTCAGCCATGCCACGGCCATTAAATCCCCAGGCCACACCAATCCCAGCCGCCGCAACGGCCAGCAATCCGGCGAGGTGACGCAGATACCAACCCCATGGAGGGCGGTTGAAATCGGACCATCCGTAGTCATCATATTCGTTGGTAATCATCAAGTCGTCACGTTAAAAAAACAATTGTGAAGCTTCACCGGCGATGGTCCGCTGGTGTTGTCAGTTTCGAACAAATCTGAACCAAATCTGA
>CAZROJ010000074.1:5847-9300 GCA_964601665.1 uncultured Pirellulaceae bacterium | reverse complement strand
CAAATCTGAACCAAATCTGAGCCAATAGCCTGCCTCGACTTGCTTCATGGCCGCGACGGTCAGGAATGATTCAAAATCCGGCTCGCCTCGAAGCTCGGCTTCCCTATAAACTATCAAATATGCAATCCAAATTCACCTCCTTCGCCGTTTTCTCTTTCTTCGTCGCGTTATTGACATTGGCCCCCGCTGACTGGCTAACCGCACAAGACGACGCTCCGACGGCTGGACCAACCAACTGGCAGGCCGAAAGAGCAGCGTTGGAGTATCAGTTTGGCCAAGAGCTAACCGACATTGCGGCCTGGTGCAACGAAAACAATCTGACGCGCCAAGTGCCAATCACCTATGCCCTGAAAAGCGAACGCGATCCGCGGCGTCAGTATATTTTTTTGCCGTCCACGCAGTTCATGCCCGACCCCGAAATGCAATCGGGCTCGTTGACAACTTGGCTGACCAAAATCAATGACGCCAAACGCAATCACGCGGCAAGAATTTTCAAACTTGCAAAAAAAGCCGCCGGCGAAGGCGCGATGGCGATGGCCTATCAATTGGTCCACGAAGTCATCTACCACGATCACGGTCACGCAGCCGTCCGAAAAATGCTGGGTCATTCTCGCGGAAAAGACCAATGGAAAGTCGCCGTCGAAACATTTAAGGCGCGACAAGCTAAAACAGATCACAGCTTTTTGCCGCTCGCTCGCGGCGAATACATTATCGCCAAAACACCCCACTTCGTGATCGAATCCACGGCCAGTGAAGCCCGAACAAAAGAGCTCGCCGACAACCTTGAACGTTGGCACGGAGTCTGGCGGCAAGTGTTTTTCGAATACTGGGGCAGCAAAAAAACGCTCGGCGAAGCCATCGACGGCAAACGAAAATTCAACACGCCCACACGAAAGTTCAAGGTCGTTTTTTTCAAAAACAAGCAAGACTACGTCGCCAAACTTAGCGACCTCGTTCGCGGCATCGAAGTCTCCAGCGGCTACTATAGCAACAAGCAGCGAGTCTCGTTTTTTTACGATGGCGGAAAATCTGAACGAGAAACATGGCGACACGAACTAACACATCAACTTTTCCGCGAGTCCCGAGGCCGCTCGCCTGAAAACGCATTCGCCAACAACTACATTTGGCTGGACGAAGGCGTGGCGACCTATTTTGAGTCGATGACCGAACTGAATGGCTTTGTCACGCTGGGCGGGTTTGATGCCCTGCGAACCCAGTTTGCCCGTAAGCAAGCCTTGCTCGAGGACCGAGCGTTGCCCATCGCCGACCTGCATTCGCTCAGCCAATCCCAATGGCAGGCTCTCGCGAACGCGGAACTCTATTCACAATCGGCTTCGGTAGTCGACATGCTGATGAACGAAAATGGCGGACAACACCAACAAGATTTGGTGGCGTTGTTAAAAGTCATCTACAAAGGCCAAGCCCGCGCCAACGTTTTCAATCGAAAACTCAACCTCGAATTCGCCGACCTCGACCCTCGGTACGCGAAATACTTGGCCGTCGACTCCAGCATGGTTGCCGATCACTTGTTAAAGCCCGAGTCGCGAACGTTTCTGTGCTTGGCCAACGCCAACCTGCAACTGGCCGCATTCGATCGATTGGGCCAATGCGAAAACTTGACCGAGCTGTGCATTTCTCAACAGCCGCTCGATGCGACGCTGCTGCGCCAACTGAGAACCTGCCAATCGCTCCGCAAGCTAATCATCGTCGGCTGCACCTTCGCGCCCGGCGCTCTGGAATCGCTCGCAGAAATCCCCAACCTGGTCGAAATCAATTTAACTTACAGCACCTACACGCCTGAGGACTTGGCGGCCCTGCAAGCAAAAAAGCCCGGGCTAGCGGTCGTCCAGTAGGCGGTACTGGAATGCGCCAAACCCTAACTGCTGCAAAAAGTACATTTTGATTATTTAAAACGCTTGCTCCTTCGCAAATCTTGCCCGGATCGCGTTCAGCGTTACGCAGCGGCGGAGTACCATTTCGACAAACGACTGAGAGCGGCGGCCGCCGGGCGGCTGGAGTTTGCGTTGCTCAATTTCGTTCTCTTTAATATCGATTCGTTTGCTTCGCTGAACGCCCGGCCGAATGATGGGATAGTTCCGCGAAACCAACCCGACGACTTCACCCCGTGAATTGAAAACACCCGAACCGCTACTGCCGGCCGCGTAGTCCGCTGTGACCTCCGTCCACTCGCCTCGTAGCCGCCCGCCCGGCTGCACGTGCCGACTGACCACCCCCTGAGTCAAAACGAAAAACTGGTTCTTGGGATGGCTCAGAATCGTGACCGGTTCCAGCGGCATCGGCATTTCAGCGGCAATCGGGGCCGGAAAAAAAGGCCCTTCGCCACCCAACTGCACCAACGCGACATCCGCGATTTTGTCCGCTGACAACACCTTAGTAATCGGATGCGACTTGCCATCAAACGAGACCGCAAAAATCTCTTCGGTCCCATTGCCGGCTCGGTCGAGCACATGGTGGTTCGTAATCGCCAGACCACTCGTCGACACCACAACGCCACCGGCGATACTCGCATGCAACTCGCTGCAACGACCACAATCGAAAACCGTCCCAAACAGCAAACTCGACCTGGCCATGTTGCGATAAACCGAATCGTCTTCTGGCGCGACGCTGGGAACAACCACGTCAGATCGTTTGTTTGCTTTCTTAAGTGCGGCTGAAATTTCGGCGGGCGTCATCACGTCATCGCGTTCATTCAACTCTTTGCCCGCCCGCAAAAAAACACGATAAATCAGTTCGTTTTTAATTGAGCCTTCCAACACGCCCAGTGACGGCGTTGACGATGATTTTTCTTCCTGAGCCAACACCGGTCGACTTCCCAGCGCCGCTAGAATCCCAACAAGCAAAACCACTTTGATGCCACGCCCCAGCGGAAAACAAAATGGCAAACGATGACAGCGTCTCATAAAGGCACCTGAGCTATAGCATTGAAATTCGCGATAATTACGCAAGCTCCAGTTTAACATCGCTAGAAAACAGTGGGTGATTTTTTGGCGAAATTGCAAACCAATAAAGCTGGCGATTCAAAAAAACTTTTGCAAAGGTCCAGCTCAAACATGTTTGTCTTTGGAATTGACGGACAATAAAAATCGCCGCGCAAAATATTTTTGACGCAAAGCCGCTGCGGCGCAAAGAAACGCAAAGAGCCGTACGCAGTTGGAGCGACAATTCGCAGAAAGCTGCTTGTCGCTTTGATGCTGTAACTGAGAAAAACGTCAACGCAAAATCTTGGCGACTTCGCGGCTTTGCGTTAAAAAATTTCCACCGCAAACGGCTTGGCATGCACTTTCGAAGTTTTGCCGAACTACCAGCATAAAAAAACAGCCATTCGATTCAGACCGACGATCCCGAGTGCCTACTACTTGGACGACGACATTTAACATTCCCCAACACCCGCTGGCGGTGATCCGAAACTGACAACGCCGCCTTCAGGGATTT
>CAZROJ010000074.1:0-5747 GCA_964601665.1 uncultured Pirellulaceae bacterium | reverse complement strand
TCCCCAACACCCGCTGGCGGTGATCCGAAACTGACAACGCCGCCTTCAGGGATTTAAATTGATCGGGTTTAAACAGATCGGTTTTCTAGAACGCTTCTGGCCGCGTTGCCGCCTTGCTATTTATCGAGCAAGTCGTCGATCGCGTCTGACTCCAGACCGAACTGTTCAATCGGTTGGTCAAGCGGGTTGTTACTGGTGGATGCCGAGCCACCACCGCTGTCGGCGGAGCTTGGATCGACCACGGGCTGGACGTGAATTCGATTCTGCTTGACCGACACCACTTGAACCGAGTCGCCGGCTTCGATCGCAAAACCGTCACTGACCGCGTCGTACTTTTCGCCGTCAATCACGATCTGACCGCTGGGCAACATTTTCGATTTGGCCACGCCCGTCTTGCCGACTAAGTCAGCCACTTTGTCATAAAAATCGCCGGTTGGCAAAATGTCCGTCAACGTTTTTTCGTCCGTTAAAATCTTGCGACCGATCGGCGTGTGGGGCCAAGCTTTGATCATTAAAAACAACATCGCTGGCACGACAAGCATCGAGAAAACCATCATCAACAAACCCGTCTGCATGTCGACCATAAAACCGGTCACCACGGCCGCCACAATCAAGCAGCCAGCGACGATCCCCAGAATCCCAGCCGAAGGCACAAACAATTCCAACGAAAGTAAAAACAGCCCGACAAGCAACAGAACTAAAGCAGTATAAAACATGGTTCATGCACCCTTTGGCTGAACGACGACTCGATTGGCAACCGCTTCGACCACTTCGATCGCAACGCCCTTGTCGACCATTTGTCCGGTACTGATGACATCGTACACGCCACCGTCAATCCGAGCTTTCCCCGACGGGCTCAGCCGCGTAATCGCTTGGCCGCTCATCCCCATCAAGTGCGACCAATCGGCGACCGCTTCTTTGTCTTTTTCTTCGAAACCCGCTTCATCATTTTCGCTGGTGTCCAAAACAAAACGTCGCAACAACGGCGACTTCTCGATCGCCGTTTGCAAGAAAAACACAGCCCCAACGAAACCCAGCCCGGCTCCGATCAGCGGCATCATCGAATAGGGAACCTGAGCCCACTGTTTGCCATTGATCGGGACGACAAAATCTTGCGACGCCAACACAATCGACGTTAACACCAGCAAGGTTCCACCGATCCCGAATATGCCAATGCCGGGGATCACGAAAATTTCCAAACCGATAAAGATCAGCCCCAGCACGAACATCAAAATTTCAAAGACTTCCGTCGCCCCGCCAAACCAGTGACTCCAAAAGTACAGCACCACGCACAGCGTTCCCAAGAAACCTGGCACGCCCAATCCCGGTGCCGACATTTCATTGCTGATAAAAAAGAAAGCCCCCAGCAGCAGAAACAAACCAATGATCGGATTGCGAAAAAAGCTGGCAATGCGGTCGACCATCCGCTCGGTGCTGGTCAGCTGCACAATCTCGGGTGCCGCGTCCAGCTGATAAAAAGTTTGAACCTGCCCCATGTCTTGGGCAACCAGTCGCGTCAACCCAAATCGCTCGGCCGTCGCCGCCTTCAAACCACTGGAAACGCTCAACACGTCCTGCGGCTGCCAATCGCTCAGCTTGTCCCCCAACGACATGGCTTCCTCGTCGGTCATCAAACGGATTTTGCCCGATTGTTTGGTGTCTCGATAACGAGTCACAACCAACCCGGGATCCAGCATCGCCATCATGATCGACCAGTCCTTTTCGGCCACTTCGGCCAGCCGCTTGACTGCGGGCTGCAATTGTTCGAGTTCTTCTTTGCTCAAAAATTCATCGCCGGCCTCTTCTTCGAACCCTCCCAAAACCGCATCGGGGGCCATGATCAAATGATCGCAAGCCAGTGCGACCAGCCCCACGGCACCGCGAGCTTTGCCGCGCACAAAGGCCACCGTTTGCACGTCGTCGCCGGAAAGTTCAGCCAGCTGCCGCGCCACGGCCAAACATCCATTCGGATCGCCAAAGCTTTCGTCGATCGTGACGATCACCAAATTAACGCCGTCGCGGCGGCTCCGATTGACGTTTCGAATGATCCACCTTTCGGCTTTTTCGTCGACTGAATAGGGCAGCGGCAACTCAATTGCTTTCCAATCGCGAACTTCGGAGACTTGCAGGTTCAAAGAGTCATTGGCCAGCCCAAGTTCTCGTTCGAGTTCCGATTTACTCTCGGGCATCAACCCCAGCAATCCAAAATCTTTTAGTTGTTCGGCGGACAAGACCGCTCGTTTTCCAGCGGCAGCGACGGTTTGGTTGACGTCCAAATTTTCTTTGGATTCGATTTCGTCGCGTTCGGAAAGTCCCACATAGGTGATCGGGCCATTCGTTTTTTGGATTCTCGCCAAACCGACGCTGGCGTCCAACATGCTGGCGACCATCGGCGGCGGCAAGCGACCACGACGCCCTGGAAATACTCGGTAGGCCACTTCCATAACTTCATCGATCTCGCGTTCATCAACCCCCGCATCGCCGATAGCCGTCCCAGGTTCCAGAGCCAAACGATTGGCGCTCAGCGCCACCAAAACGGCGTGCCCCGACAAAACCGTTTTCCCTTGGTTCGAATCCGCGGCGCCGCTGGCCGCCGGCAGATAGGCGACCGTTTCAATGCCACTCAGCCGCCGGTCCGTCAAAACTCGTGCCAACGCTTGGCATTCATCCAACTGACTGCCGCGTCCCGTTTTGCCGCTTTGCGTATCGAATTCCAAGACGACGACCAATCGCTTTTCCGGCCGGACGGCCAGCGGCGCATTATCGGCGATCGATTCCAAAGCCGAACGCACCTCACGTTTGACGCTGTCATCGATCGGTAAACGGACTTTAACCAGCCGGCCCAGTCGCGGTTCCGTGACAGCCTCTTCTTGGCCGTGGCACAGCGACGAAGCCAAACAGCACCAAGCGAAAGCGAACATCAAAATTCGCCAGCTTGCCCAAAAACGAGAGCGGGTCAGAGCCACGTTACGGGTTTGATTTTTGTGAGCCACGAAAAACATGTTGGCGATAATTTCGGTTTATTTATTTAGAGCCAATCCCACAACGAGCGATCCGGCGGCCCTAGCCGCCGGCATTTTGGGTTTTGGGACAAGCACTTAGTGACGACTACTTCGGTTTGGTGACGACTGGTTTTTTGGGCTTTGGCGGGTTTTCAAATTTCTTTCGTTCGGAAATGGGCCCTTCAATCTCGAACGACAACGGCTTGCTCGCAACCGGCTGAAACTCAGCTTGGGCCTCGCCGACGGCATCGACCGAAACCGCGATCGCTTCTAACTGTACTGGGCCTCGGCCGATTAACGAAGCGTTAAAATTAAACGTGACTTCACGACCCATTTTCTGGTCAATCGTTCGGCCATTGTGAACCAAAGCGATCGCGTCGCCCAAATTCGACGTTGCCGTGAGTTCGATGTCATCGGTATTTAAAAACCTTTTGGCAGCCGTGGCAAGCGTTACTTGATGGTCGTTATTATTGACTTGCAAAGGGATCACCACCGACGCCGAACTCTCCAGCAAATTATTGGCAATGGCCACGATTCGCACTTCATGATGCCCGTCGGCCATGGACGTCGTATCGATTGCCATGGGGCCAGCGGCGGGTTGCACGTGCACCAGCTGACCATCGACGAACAACTGGTAACCCGCGATCGGAATACTATCGGCGTCGGGTGAAATCTGAAGCTCGATCTTTCCAGAGACTTCCGTGCTTGGAACGATGCCAGCGACACCATAGCCGGGCACTTTTCCGAACGGCCGGCACAACGCATCGCCCACGATCAACAGTTGCATCGGGCCGTGCACCGATTGATAGAACGCTTCGGCCAACGTGCAGCCTTTTGCGTAGTGCACGTGAATCATGGGATGCGGAAATTTGGCTTGCAGGGCATACGGTTCGGTGACCGTTCCCGAAGCGCCCGCCGCACCGTAGGCCAAAAACTCGGTCAACTTCGTTTGCCCCTGAGCATGCATGCGGCCGCCGTAGCTGGTCAAATTATCGGCGATCGCGCCGGGCACAAACCGACTGCCTGAGGCCGGCCAACTAAAACCTGCCGAACCGACCGTCACGCCGAGCACTCGTCGACTGTCTTTGGGCAGTTTGGCTTTGACGACTCGCGCATCGTAGCCCATGGCTTTGAGCCGCTTGACGGCCGATGCAAAATTGGGTTTGCGTGTGCGAGTTCGAACATCGGAAGTTTCAGTGAAAAAAAACGTGCCGTAGGGATCGGTCCCATCGGCTGCCACCGTGCGTCGCAGTTGGTCGAGTGCCTGTTTTTCGGTAATACCGTAGTTTCGCGTCACGCCCAAAGTGGTGGATAAGAAGAAGCGATTCCCCTGCCCCGGCAAGGCGTTCAGCATGCTGTTGGGGCCGTATTGATATCGATTTTTAAAACCCAACGTCGGCACAAAATCAAATGGCTCATCCGGAATCCGATTCACTATCCCCTGCCAAAGCGGATCGTCCTTGATGTTGGTTAACAATCCGTCTTCGCGAGTGTAGTCGCGATATTGCCAGCCCAATTTGACAGATCGGTTGAGCCATTCCGTGGCCTTTCGATTATTGCCCATTTTTGCGTAGCATTGAACCAAGCGATACGCGACGGCCAACTGACGAGGATTCACCTTAAACAGCGCGATCAGAATCGCTTCGGATTTCTTCAATGCTTGATCGTCGTCGCCCGTGATTCCGTCGACGGCTTCTTGGTAAGCCTCTTGAGCCTTCCCTATAAACGGACGACTCAACAACGTTGACGCCGGTCGCCTGTAATACGAATTCGACTGCAATGTCATGTACCCCGGATCGTCTTTTAAAACGGCGGCGGCAAAAAAGGTCAATGTCGTGATCGACGCATTGGGCAAATACAATTTACGTTGAAGCTTGGCTCCCGCTTCTTCGAAAACCTTTGTCAGGGCACTCAAATGTTCGGGCACTTTGACGGACGTCGGAAAATCAGAAGAATAAACGATGTAATCGATATGGCCTTCGAGCCCGCGCGTTTTTATCGCGGCGATCACGGGCTCCAAAATTTGCTCTTTAAAAACCTTGAGCGTGGTGATTTCTTTATTGGGCAAACCATTCAGGTACACGATATTCGTCGATGGAATTTTTCGCAGATCGACATAGTGATTGGCCAGCAACTTGGACGAGGGCGAATCCGCATTTACGACCAGCATCACATTTTCCGGCCCGCCGGCTCGAGCGTTCGATGGGGCGATGCTCAACATGGCCCAACCGCAGAAAGCGACCCAGAAGATGCCAAGTGTGACTCGTTTTGAATTAAACATTGGTTGCCGAAAAACTAGGTTTAAGAAAATCACCCCGTGCAAAAATTACTCGCATCAAACAACGAGTAACCACGGTGGTGCTCTACAGTTATTTTAGTCCTATTCGCCTACCGACAGAACAGAACTATCTATTTTGCTCGGCGATCTCGCATGTATTGTGAGCCAACATGCGTCCGACCAAAGAATTATTTCCGAAATGACAGTTTGGAATTCCGACTACGCAAATCGCCTCCTGCCCAACAACGCGGCCTAGGTGCGTAACCACTACAACCCGAGAATAAAGACTGTTCCGCCTCGCACGACCGATCGCCCATTTCTCGCGGGCTAAGAGCTTACCCCACAACGAGCGAGCCGACGGCGCTAGTGCTGTGAATCTCAATTCCGTGTGGTTCTTCGTGCCAGCACCTTTACCAAGCAACCAAGCAACCAAGAAATCCCCCGCAATTCCAAACTCCCCTCTCCCC
>CAZROJ010000073.1:12242-21600 GCA_964601665.1 uncultured Pirellulaceae bacterium | reverse complement strand
CAGTGACTTTTGACGGTCTTTGACAGTCTAATTCTCAGGAGAATCTGATGGCGAGCTTCAACCGAGTCGTTTTGGTGGGTAATTTGACCCGCGATGTCGAACTTAGGCACACACCCAACAACACGGCCGTTACCGATATCGCGATTGCGGTGAACGAACGAATCAAGCGCAACGAACAGTGGGTAGACGAAGCTCACTTTTTTGACATTACATTATGGGGCCGCTTGGCCGAAATTGCAGCCGAGTACCTTTCCAAGGGGTCCAGCGTTCTAGTCGAAGGTCGACTGAAACTCGATCGTTGGGAACAAGACGGCCAAAAACGATCCAAAATTAAAATCGTTGGCGAAAAGATGCAAATGCTGGGCGGTGGAAATCGCAGTGGCGGTGGTAACCCAAACAACAACGACGCGTCCCAGTCAGATTCTTCGCCAACAAATTACGAACACCCGCCTCAACAGGCGACACCACCTCAAGACGAAGTACCTTTTTAGGGAATCGTCGAGAGGCTTTGACCCGGTCGCGATTGGCTTTGTCGTCGCGGTTGATAAACGAATACCTTTGATAAATTTTGTGCAGGCTTCACCATGGCAACTAAAACTACCAAACAACGTAAAAACAAACTCGCTCGCCTTCCGCGTGGAGCCAACGGCGGCATCGAATTGTTGCTGATCCAGTCGGTCGACAACCTGGGAAAACAAGGCGACGTTGTTGAAGTCAAATCTGGTTACGCTAACAACTACTTGCTACCGCAAGGATTGGCGACCGTTGCCAGCGAGCACCACAAGCGAATGGTGGACAAGCACCGCGCCAAACTGCAGGAAATCGAGCAGGCTCGCCTGAAAGACCTGAAGGATTTAGGCAAATTGGTGGCCAAACAGAGCATTACGATCGAGGCCAATGCCAACGAAGAAGGCCACTTGTACGGTAGTGTTGGAGCTGCGGAAATCGTGGACGCTCTAAAGCAAAACGAAATCACGCTAACGGCCGACCAAATCCGCTTGGAAGGCGTCTTGAAGGAATTGGGACTCTACACCGTCCGGGTTCATCTACACCAAGACGTCGAAACGGAACTGAAGGTTTGGGTCGTCCCGACCGTGGATGCCGACGCGACTTAAGCGCTGCTTGAGGTTTCGTTCAATCTGAAAAATCAAAAGCCGCTGCGGCAACACTCCGCAGTGGCTTTTTTGTTTGGAACCGAAATTCGAGAGCAAAGTAAAAAGCCTCTTCGAATCGTTTGAAGATCCGCAGCTATCGTGCAATCGGCCAACATTGAAACTCAGGTTGCCAATCAAATCAAAACCTCGGCCGAGGCCTTTGAAGAAAATTCACGCCTCCGAGAGGCAAGCTGCTTCGTATCGTCGAGCAACTTCGATTAACCAACAGGTTTTCCAATTCGTCAAATTGGCCAGCTTCGAATCCGCTCGACGAAACCAATGGCGCTTGAAGCGTCGCCAAAGATAACTAAGATCTGCCCTGTGAGCATCAAAGCGTTTGGGCAAAACAAACCCGAACGCAATAACGGGCTGGCAATTTTTTAAATAACGGACTGACAGAGAGAATCTTGGATGACTGACCCTTTTGACATCGCCAACCAAGACGACTCGAACGACTACGGCGCCAGCGAACCGTCGGCTCCTTCAACATCTTCGGGTGGAAAAAAACGCAAGAAGTATCGTAAAGACAAAAAGAAACCGGATCTATCTTCGATCAACCGGCAGCCGCCGTACAACCTCGAAGCCGAAGTCGGCGTTATCGGCAGCATGATGATCATGCCGGAAATCTGTGATGACATCGTCAACTTGATTCGTCCGGAGGATTTCTACGACGAAGCCAACCAGCGATTGTTTTTCCATATTATGGAAATGCACAATGGCGGTAAGAAAATCGATCCCGTTTTGCTGCGCGAGCGATTGGTCGCCCATAACGATTTGGAAACTGTCGGCGGAGTGGGGCGGATTGCCGAAGTTTTTAGTGCCGTCCCCAACGCCGCGCATGCCACCTATTATGCAAATATCGTTCGAGGCAAATCGACTTCCCGCAGCATTATCACAACGTGTTCAGATCTGCTCAATGACGCCTACAGTCCTGAATCCGAACCGGACGCGTTGCTGAATCAAGCAGAACAAAAGGTGTTCGCGATTCGGGAAAGTCGCCAGTCCAGCAACTTGACGGCGATCGACGAAGTATTGACCGCCGCGATGGATCGTTTGGATGCTCGCGTTCGCGGCGACGCCATGGAAGGCACCGTCGAAACTGGCTTTACGGATCTTGACCGCATGACGGGCGGACTTCACGCCTCCGAACTCGTGATCCTGGCAGCTCGACCTTCGATGGGCAAAACCGCTTTTGCGATGAACATCGTCGAATACGTTGTATCGAAGGCTCGCCAACCGGCGTTGTTTGTAAGCCTTGAAATGGCGGCGATCGAATTGATCGAACGTTTGCTTTGTAGCGTCGCGAAAGTTAACGGTCACAAATTGAAAAACGGGACCTTGCCGTCCGAAGACCGAAAACGTTTGGTAGAAACCGCCAGCAAGCTGTCCGATGTGCCTTTGTTTGTCGACGATTCACCCACAAGAAACATGTCCGAAATCGCCGGTGCGGCTCGGCGGATCAAACGTCGCGAAGGCAGTTTAGGGCTGATCGTGATCGATTACCTGCAATTGATTCAGCCAGATTCGGCCAACGACCCGCGTCAAGAACAAGTGTCAAAGATCGCTCGCCGGCTCAAAGGCTTGGCTCGTGAGCTAAAAGTGCCAGTGCTTTGTCTTTCGCAGCTAAACCGTCAAGCGGAAGATTCCCGCGACCACCGGCCGAAGCTAAGCCACTTGCGTGAATCGGGCGCGATCGAGCAGGATGCGGACGTGGTAATGTTTGTGCATCGCGAGTCGTACTTCCAAAAAGGCATGCCTGAGGAGGAGGTCAATCAGCACGAGGCCTTGATCATTATTGAGAAACAAAGAAGTGGTCCAACGGGCGACGTCGAACTGCACTGGGAACGCGATTTCACTCGATTCTCAAACCGAGCCCCGGAACACTACAGCGAATTCGACGGTCTGCAAGCGCCACCGGTTTCCGAACCGTTTTAGTCGAAGCAGGTGCAACCAAGTTTTCAGTGCGTCGGTGGCTCCGCCGCCGACAATCAGTTCCTGAAGTTATATTATCGAAGGTAATACTGGATTTGATCGGAATTCAAAAACCCAAGTATCACCAGAGCCGAAACGATGCCAACGATGCAAAATCCATAGAACACATCTTGGTCACGCTTGCGTTTGTCAATCGCAGTCTGGGAGGCTTTCAGCTCCTCGTACTCTTTACGTTCGACCGCCGTTAAAGATTCCAGCTTGTGAAAAATTTGATCAGGGTGAGTCATTGGCTTGCTCCCGGAAGAAGCGGTTTGTAGTTGAAATTGGGATCGCGAAGGCTAACGAACAGGATTGTCGTTTTTCTACAGCCGCCCTTCGAACGATTTCGTAGGTGGGATGACAGTTGGGTGAGTTTGGTTCAAACCCTCCGGCTTCTTACAGCCAGCGACGAGGTTTGCTGAGCAAAATCGCTGCGCTGACGGAATGTCCAAAAGCCGCTTCGTTTACCTGCCTGGCCAGCAAATTCTCGGAGCCATCCGTTTGAAATTTAGCTTACAGTTTCAATTTTTCGGTAGCTTAAATTGCCAAACGTGGTGAGCAACCGCTCCCACAAACCATCGCTTCCCGCTTGATCGTTACAACCCTATTCAAAAATCAACTCGAACGGCCGGTGATCACTCGTTTTTTCGTCATCTGGGAAATCACCGTCGCGGACAATCACTCGGCACGTCAACTTCCATGCCTTCGCCGCATTGGCCACGAAAGCAAAATCCAGCATGCTTCCGGGGTAGTCGTCGATTCCATCGGGATTCATTTGGTCGTACCAGTTGGTATCAATCATTTCCTCGGGTTTGACCCATTTCCAAATGTTGTCGCGTAGCATGTTTGCAAACGCCGGATTGCCTTTTTCAGTTTCAAAAACGTAGTCAAAGTTATAATCCCCGACCGCGATGACCGGCATCGTTTCATTTCGGGCCCATTCAACCAACAACGAAGCCTGGCGCTGGCGAATCTCTGCTTTACCTCGTGCCAAATGGTTCAGCATCACTAGGAACTCTGTTTTAGTTTTTCGGTGCCGCAAGTGTGCTACCAACGGCGAACGGTATCGCGACGTTGGATTGATTTCATTCAGTTCGAGATGCCGAACTTTCTCAAACACGTCTTCGTTGTAGAGTAATTGAAGTCGATCGTTGTATCCGGTTTTCGAATAGGCATACTTGTAGTGCTTGCCGAGCGCATTGCGAAACTTACTCAGGTCAGCCGGCATGACTTCGGTCAGCCCAACAATGTCATATTTATCGTTCTCGTTCAGCTGGCCCAGCTGTCGACAAATCTCGATCGGGTCCGCGCCATCGGACTCAACATTCCAAGACAAGATTTTAAATTGGGGCACGACCGACGATATCAACCCATTGCCGATCTTTGGCTGGCCAGTAAGATCAAGTGCCCCGGGCGTGCTCTGTTCGGAATTCTCTCTCGTTGGCGAAGCGTCCAATTGATCTTCGCCACTCGGTTTCACTTCAGCGGCACTCGGGGCCGAATCTACCTCGGTACTGGGCCATCGATCGGATTCCACAACATCCTTCGTTACTGGATCCTCGCAACCAACAAAAAACGCGAACAGCAAAATGGCAATCGTTGAAAGATAAACAAATTTCATAAGTGTCGGCTATCAAATTGAGAGGTCGATACGGCTTACTGCCAAAAAGCAAATACGGTCTTGATGACAGTATAAGTCAACGATAAACGATCGTTCAGATCGCATCTCTGAGCTTCATCGGCGCGGGTTGGTGTTGAGCCATCGCTCGAATCAAATGCCGCCAGTTCGAAGGCCTTCCTGGCGTCAACCGACCCAAAATTCGTTGAGCACTCGCACCTGTAATGGTGGGCACATTGGCTGGCATTTGATCGATATGAAACATGCCCAGCAGTGCCGCCACGAGCGAATCCAGATTAACTTCTTCGTCAATGACGGCAGCGAAGTCTTCAAAGGAGTCAGGTTTGCGTTCGCATGTTTCCGAACTTGTCCGGCACGAACGCCGGTGAACAATCAATCGATCGTTGGGCCTAGAATGTCGTATCTGACGAATGGTTTGCTCAAGTGATTCACCGTGGCCTGCCAGATGATGCCCAATTTTTGGTAATTCAGCGTCTAAACCGTCCGACGCGGGAAGCGAATAAATTTCAGTGCAATTTTTCGAGGCATCGACAAAAACGCAATCGACATTCGCGACGCGTTGATTTCGGTCGGCAAGCAGAATCCAGATGGGCAATGCAGCCAATGACCTGCCGTTACCCGCGACCGACAGATCTCGATCTGGCAATGCATCAATTACATTGACTCCAGAAATCTCCGCAATCGTTGACGCATCGCACATCGATTGGCAACTCCGCCGACCGTCAAAATCAGTTGACCAAATTCCGGGATCCGTGATCGCGACAGCCAAAACCCGATCCACGTACTTACCAGCTTTTAGCTTAAGGTCTTCAATGACCGTCGCTTGCACCTCAGCCAGATCTCGCAATAGTAATTGCAATTCCGAAGATTCAATTGCCGGGTTAGCCACCGCGGCGAGACAGGATTGTTGAATCGAATTCGGGATTTCCGTTTGAGTGCCAGATGCAAATTTTAGTTTAGCGAATTTCCCTTGGCCTTTGATCACCGCCAAGCATCCACAGACAAGATCGAATTGCTCATCGACAGAAATTCCGGCAACCAAACGATGTTGGCGATTTTGCAATGACCGATCGATCGAGTCAGACGCACTCCGTGAAGCTGCTGACGTCAGGAAGTTGAGATTTGGAAAAATCATCGGTTAATTTCGCGACGCCAACAGATTGATAATTCGACCCTGAAACTGTTATCGGCAGTTTCCGATCGTCATGGTCAATTCCAGTTATCACGACCAAGTCGATGCTAGCACAACTGAAGCTTCCGGTATCTTCGGCTAAGTAAAGCCGCCCAGCCTAGCTTGATTGATGACCATTGATTGATGACCATTGAAGATATTTGGCTGTTGGCCCAAAAAAAACGCCCTGCGGAATTCACCACGGGCGTTTGATATTCTTTTCAATTCATCAGCGAACAATCAGCATGAAGCCAATCGACGACCGGTGATCAGCAGACAATCTCTGACCGGCACACAATAACGATTGTCTCGATAGAAAAATCTGAAACGAAGCATCTAAAATCTGACATCTGACATTGGAAATCTGACATCTGAAATTCTCAACTCCGCCGCTTCGCCCGTCGTCTTAGCGGCCGACGTATCACTACGCAACCGCACGCAGCAACGACGAAACTGGCTCTCGAACCAAATCCAAGAACTCTTCAAAAATCCGCACATCCAGAGCCGAAGCAGCGTCGTTTTCTGGGTGAAATTGGGTTCCTAGAGCGATCCAATCCGACATTTCGCTCTCGATTGCCTCAACCACACCATCAGGGCAGCGAGCGGTAACTTGGAAACCCGTGGCCACTTCATCAATCGCCATGTGGTGGCGGCTGCTAACGCGGATTTCACCTTCGCCGTAAACGCGTTCCATCAACGATCCGGGGGAAACTTCCAAACCATGACGGTGTCCAGGATCTTGAGCGTCGCGGTGTGGAATCGCTCCCGGCAAATCTTCGGGAATGTGCAAAAATAAATTGCCGCCCATCGTCAAATTCAACAACTGCATGCCAACGCCGATGCCGAACACGGGCAACTTGCGGTCAGCAATCATCTGCATCAGTTTTCGGTCGAAAGTCTCTCGTCGACGATCCATCGGTCGCACTGTTGGGTGCAACATGAAGCCGTCGCGACGCGGATCTAGATCGGCCCCGCCAATCATCACAAACCCATCCAGTTTGTCCAGCAGAGCGTTCAAGTCATCTTCGTCTGCCATCGGAGGCACGATAACTGGAATACCACCTGCTTTAATGACGCTATCATAGTACCCCGAGGTAACTACCGTGAATGACGGTTGCTTGCCTTGGGCGCTTCGGTAATCGGCGTTAATTCCAATAAGAGGTTTTGAATGCATCTTGCTCTCCTAAGTGTATGAACTCGTCTTGAGTTCGAGGGGGGGACGTTTACGCGTGGGTGTAAGACGTTGAAAACAATAGCGAGCAGAAAACCGAGCCAGATAGATGCGAACGCTTTCGAGCGATGCCGCTTCCGGTTTTAGAATGAGTCAGAAACAAGATCGAGATCAGGAAATCCCATCCTCTTCGTCACAAGCCAGTCCTTAGCTTTGCGTTTAAATTCAAAGTCAATCGCAGTGTGCGATACGACGGGAATTGTGACCGGAATTTAATCAACTGCAATGAAGTAACTGCATCTTCTCGAAAACGCGAGACCGAGGGAAGATATTGTGCAAGCGTGCTAGCGTGTTACTGCGTTTTGCATGGCCTAAGTCAGGCTTGAACCTGTTTTTTAAGAGAAAATAAGCGGCAAAAGGTTCGGCCAGGAGTCCCGAAAGCTCCAAAAAACTCGTAAAATCTCGGCCCAGTTTACTCTCAGCCCAACTTTTGCCAAGAACGTCGAAACCTTTCCATGCGTTATTCCCGAGTTTGCATCGAATCATTTGGCTATACCCTGCCCGCCGAAATATGGACCTCCGCGGACCTCGAGAGCAAGCTTCAACCGTTGTATCAGCGTTTGAAGTTGCCCGAAGGCCGTCTCGAGTTGATGACGGGAATTCAGGAGCGTCGATTCTGGAAACCGAGCACGCGTCCGAGCGAATTGAGCATTAACAGTTGCCGTTTGGCACTGGAGGCTGCTGAGATTCAGCCTGAAAACGTTGGCTGCTTAATTCACGGTTCCGTCTGCCGCGACTTTCTTGAACCGGCCACCGCGTGTACAGTTCACCATCACATTGGGCTGCCGCGAGAGTGTCTGATCTTTGACATCTCCAATGCCTGTTTGGGGATTTTGACGGGCGTGGTTCAAGCTGCGAACATGATCGAGTTAGGACAGATCAAATCAGCGTTGGTCGTCGGCTCCGAGGGCGGACGTCAGCTGGTTGAAAACACAATCCAAACGCTCAACAACGACACCTCGCTGACTCGCAAATCGATCAAGAGTGCCGTTGCAAGTTTGACGATCGGATCGGCCAGTTGCGCGGTTTTACTGACGCACGATTCGATCAGCAAATCAAAAAATCGATTGCTTGCCGCCGCCGCCAACGCCAATACAGCTTATCACGATTTGTGCCAAAGCGACCACGATCAAGCCGGTGCTTCGATGGCACCGCTGATGCAAACCGACAGCGAAACGTTAATGCACCAAGGCGTAAAAACTGGCGTCGATACCTTGCAACCATTCTTATCGGCGGCCGGTTGGCAAGCGACCGACGTTGACCGAACCGTTTGCCACCAAGTCGGCATTGCTCATCAAAAAATGATGCTCGAATCGCTCGGCATGAATCCCGTCAACGATTTTTCGACCTTCCAATGGTTGGGCAATACCGGTGCCGCAGCATTACCCATCAGCATGGCCCGCGCCTGCGAAGAAGATTTCATCCAGCCCGGCCAAAAAGTAGCCATGCTAGGCATCGGCTCCGGTATCAACTGCATGATGCTGGCCGCCCATTGGAACGAAAGTCGAGTCAAAGGCGAAACCGTTTAGAGCGTCCAGTGCCTTTAGTGCTTGTCAAATCAAGCCCTAGCTACCGCATACCGCCCCTGCCCCTTCATGATTTGATTTGTTTTCCCATCGCAAAATTGGTAACTTATGGACCTGATCTTTGATCCTATTTTTCGTTCATATAACCCCGGTTAAGTTACGTGGGAATTCTGGATATTTTTGAAGCGATTTTGCAACCTCCCCAACCCAGCAGCCGAAGCACTCGCCGGCCTTCGAGTGATCGATCGCAGAGTTCAGGTGTTCGCTTGCCTTCGCTGGAACCATTGCCCAAACCTGGATCGGGTGGAATTGGCGATGTGATGCATTCGGTCGTCCAAATCGTTGCCATGCGTGAAGGCTTCATGGGCGGAATGACGAGTGCTTGGACGGGATCGGGCACGATCGTGCATCCGCAAGGAATCATTCTGACGAATTGCCACGTCGCGAATCCTCGCGCGATGGGCATGTCTTCGCCGCCTGCAGATCGGCTGGGAATTTCGATCACCGAAGAATCTGACCGCGCACCAGCGCTGAGCTACTTCGCTCAAGTAGTCGCCTATAACGCGGACTTGGACTTGGCGGTGATTCGAATTACGCACGACGTGAAAGGCCGATCCATTAAACGGCTGAACTTACCCTGCGTCACGCTGGGCGATTCCGACGATT
>CAZROJ010000073.1:2249-12142 GCA_964601665.1 uncultured Pirellulaceae bacterium | reverse complement strand
CGACGATTGCGGGTGGCAACAGCGGCGGAACGGCCGTCAATCAACATGGCCGATTGGTCGGCGTGCCAACTCAGGCAGCCGCAGGCACCGGCATCACGCCAGTGGACGCGCGTCCGGTTCTAGACACAAACAAAGACGGCCGCATTGACCAACGTGACACGCCGATGGCGATTGGCGGCTTCATAAACGGTTTGCGCCCGGTCAACCTGGCGATTCCGTTGCTGGAAAAAGCCGGCATGAAGATCGCTCGCGACCGGAGTTCTCACGATGATATTCCAGAAGAAAAACCGCAGCCGATTCGAGGATTTGATTTTGACCGGATACGCGAACGGCCATCATTTTCTAACCTTCCAAGATGCCAAAAAGGCCAATTCAAATGCCCAAGGCGTCACATTTGAGCCCGCAAAAAAATCAAAGCCGAGCAAAATAAAAAAGGGCGATTGGAGTTTTGAAGAAATTGATAATTAAAAATACGGCGCTCGCTTTCGAACCTTTCAAGAAGGATCGCTGATTCATGGTCAATACCAACGACGCCCAGTTCGAATTTGTTTTAGCGGCTGCTCGCGAGATGGACCGAGTCTTAATGCTGGCGAACAAGATGACGGTGGCTTCTTCGGAGAATCGAAAATTGCTTTTTCAATTGGCCAAAGCACCCATCAACTCGCTGCTGGATTTAAATCGCGACCGCTTTGACGATTCGGAATCAATTCGAGGCCGAATTGCCATGCTGGCCCAGTCGTTGCTGACTCTTCGAAATTTGCGAGATGGGTCGATCATCGAAGATCGCTCAGATGGAATCGGTGCGTGTCCGGCTTGCGAGACTCCGATTCTCCGATACCAAAACCAGGCTCAAGCGAACACGAATTCCAATCAAATGGCCTGGGTCGTGTATTGCCCTGAGTGCAGCGACATCTATCAAAAGCCATTAGAAATGTTGTCGGTGCACGGTGTTGGCTTCGGCACCGATCGAATTTAACGACGTCTGTCGAATCGACGATTTGTGCTGTCGCGGGCACCGGCCAAAGCTGGCCTGCGATCCAAAGTTCAAAGTTCAAAGTCCAAAGTCCAAAGTCCAAATCACTTGCTCAGTAAACCGTTCAATTCTTCCGCCGTAAAGGACATTCCGCCTTGGGCAGGCTTCGTCTTCAGCACCGTTGCCTGGCGACCTTCGGCTGAATCCGCATAGGCAGCTTCGAGTTGCTTGGTTACTCGATCGACCGCGTCGACGGCCACCAAAGAAACCGTACAGCCGCCAAAACCGCCGCCTGTCATTCGCGACCCAAAGACGCCGCCCTCCAATCCAATGCCCTTCGCGATTTCGACCAAAACATCAAGTTCCTCGCACGACACTTCGAAATCGTCGCGTAGTGAAGCGTGAGTTTCGTACAACAACTGACCGGCGGTCGCAAAATCATTTGCCCGCATGCTGTCCAAAAACTTCAAGGTTCGCGCATTTTCGGTGATGATGTGATGAGCACGATCGAACTCTTTGTCTGTCAACGATTCCTTGTGCTGGGCAAGCAACTCCAAAGTCGCATGGCGTAAAGACTCAACGCCCATTTTTTTGGCCGCTGATTCACATTGACTGCGGCGAACCGAATACTGGCTGTCGCCAAGTTCGTGTTTAACGTTTGAGTTGGTAATTAAGACCGCGACTTTGTTCGCATCAAAAGGAACTTGCTGCATCGAAAAATCGACACAGTCCAGACGCAACATATGTTTGGGTTGGCCAAAGACCGAAATGATTTGATCCATCGCGCCGCAGGGGACATTCGCGAAATCGTGTTCGGCCTTTTGGCAGAGCAATGCCTTGTCCAGGGGATCTAATTCTTGGCCAGCCACTTTTTCAAACATCGAGGCAATCGAAACCTCCAAGGCCGCACTGCTAGAAAGTCCCGCGCCGTCGGGGAGGTTTGAATCAATGAACAAATTAACGTTGGGCAGGTTCCAGCCTTTTTCTTTCAGCCCATGGGCGACGCCCTTCAAGTAGTTCCCCCACTTGGGCATCCCTGGCGTCAAATCAGAATTTAGATCTACGGAAACGCGATCGGACTGAGAGCCACTGATCGCCGTGGTTTGGCTGGGTTCGGCCGATCGTCCGCCGACGACCACGGTGTACCTTTCAACCGCGAAAGGCATTACAAAGCCTTGGTTGTAGTCCGTATGCCCACCAATCATGTTAACTCGGCCGGGTGCCAACCCAATCCATTCGGGCTCTTGTTGAAAATGTTTCTTGAAGTTTTCGATCGCCGACACGACAAGGGCGCGAGTCTCTGATTCAAATGTGATTTGGTTCATTGGTTTCATCTAATCGATTTGTAGAACAATTTTGCGATACCAGTGATGGCTGGTAACGCGAGCAGAAAGAAACGAAATCGGCGTCGAACAAAAGCATGGACAGACGCCAAAGATCGACTTGTAGTGGATTGGAAAGACCGGAGCCAGTTTCGCGATTTACGATATGGCTCTACCGCTGGAGTACTGGAGGACGGGTGGCCTCGTCCATTACGACCTTCCCTGATTCTTAGTGCTTATCCCACAACTCAAAATGCCCGCGGCTCGGGCCGTCGGCTCACCAGTGGCGTGAAAAACTCTAAACTTTAATAAAGGAATCTAAAGGAATCGGTGCTTCATGCGGTGGCCCAGTCTCGGCAGACCTATCTTTGGTTCTGGTCGGCTCGGCTAACAACCACGTCCTTATGAACGATGATGGCAACCGTCTTTAGTCTAGCGTACGCTTCGGACATGTGCAGGTAACCTTTGTACGGACCGACTTCGCCCCACGAGTTTTTGATCACGTAATACTTGTTGCCGGCAGCGTCCCGGGAGATACCGACCAAGTGCATCAAGTGATCGTCCGTGGTCGAATACGACATAAACGTTTTTTGACGATCGGCTTGCGTGACTGTTTTTTCCGGGCCGATATTTTCAAAGGCGTCCTTTCGGCTGGGATCGACAGGAAGAATCGCCAACCCCTTGGACGACGAGAATCCTTTTTCGCTAACATCGCCATCCCAAGCGACCGTGTAACCATTGGCGATCGCGTTATCGATGGTCGCTATCAGATCATCGACGGGCACATTTTGAAACGAACCGTTTGAGAAATTATCGGGGATCTCTAGCACAAAAGGTTTACCAAAGGGATGGTGGCTGTACGAGGTCAGCGACACGTAGTTATCGCGTTGATAGCCGAGAGCCGACGCGAATTCCTGCGGCGAATAGCTGCGACCTTGATACTCAAATCGGTCGGGGCTGGACCCAAGATAAGCATCCAGCACGCCCGAAACGGCATTTTCCCATTTGCCTGACAGCGACTTACGTTTGACCAATCCATTCATCATCCCGGTCAAAGTCGTCGCCAGTTCGCTGTGATCATGCTTCTTTTCGCCCTCTTCCAAACCGTTGTAGACTTGTTCTGGAACCAGCCCATAGCGGCTGGCGGCATTCAAATAGTCGTGAGCCAGAGCGCCTTCGGAAAATTGAGCTTTACCTTTTCGCAACAAAAAGTTTCTCGCCTTGTCACGATAAATGTTTTTAACGATAAACATTTCGGAAAGACGATGAACGCCTCTATTCATTCGCAACATCTCTGATTCAAGAAACGACGCCGTGGCAAAACTCCAGCAGGTACCCGTGCTGCCTTGCGATTGAACCTCGTTGACTGCGCAAGATTTTTCAATCTGGATGTTGTACGGTTGCTTGGCCGGTTCAGTTGCCGATTCAGTTGCCGGAACTTGGTTTTCAACAACGACCGTTTGAAACGGATTCGCCAAAGCATCACTACTCAAAGCAAACGCCGAAACCAAACATGTGGACAATAGACATTTTTGAAAGCGATTAAGCATCATTTTTTCACCAAACAATTCGAGTAAAACCTGCGACCATTGAGTCACACCCTTGTCCTCGCGACTCAACCGAATCAATAGTTTACTTGATGGCCGCCAGCGTCGATAGATCGCCCGACGAATCCCAAGCTACGCCGCTTTAACTGGTCCCGCCTTTTGTATGGAAACCGTTGACTGAATCAAGACCTATCCGAGCCCTGGCAGATCCTGACTTGGATCGAAACGTTGGAATTGGCGAGTGATGCCGCACACAAAAGCCGCGGCAATGCTGAGCGTAAAAACCCAGAGTCCAATCGCAAAAATCGTCGTCGCAACCACAGGCCCCAGTGAAAAAGCGTCTGCCAAGAACACCAACAGCGTCACCCAAGCGAGCATCAGCCCGACGGCCATTCCAAACAGCAGCCCTTTGCCGGTGAAGGTCAAGATCGTGCGTAAAAACACGTCGAACCCTTCCTTGTTTCGCTGATAGGGCGCGAGCAAGAAAATGTAATTCTCGGCCGCGAAGATCAATACGTTGACCGGCACCAGTAAAATCCCTGCCAATATCGCTTGCCAAACAATCACCTTGCCAGTGCAACTGGCGATTGCCAAAACAATCATTTGGAACAGGCAGCAAATCACCACCGGCGTCGCCAACTGCCCTAACGTCACCGCGAGCGGATGAATCGGCAGCGACTTTAATACGCTCATTCGATTAACGTCGCGACGGTAATCCAGAATCAAAGCCGAAGGCAATAACAAAAACGAGTAAAAGACCATGCTCCCGATCAGGTTCAGCAGCATCCAGCCGGCGTTATGATTGGCAATCAACGGCAAGCAGCTCAGCAAGATCGGAATGGCCAAGCTAACGACCAGTGTCCCGCGATAGTTAAAAACCGATTGCATTTGACGCCACGCCAAACTCCCCGCACCACGAAACCGCATTGGAACTTGCACCGAACGATTCGCCGAACCATCGACAAACGTGTTCCCCGCTGCCAAATCTTTACCGGCCTGCTGTCTGAGACCGAGTTTCAGGTTCTTTCGTTCGATTTGATTTTGTTTGATTTGCATCCATCGATCTAACTTAAACACCGCCACGATCGCCACGCCAACCAAGCCCAGGCCGACCAAACTATTCAAGCCCCACTCCCACCCAAACACACTCGCGGTCGCCGCGTTTGTGAAAAGTGCAAAAGGCGCAAGCACGGCACTTCCTACGGTCGAGCGACTTAGCGAAACGGTTTCCGTTAGAAAATTTTGAAAGAAAACCAAGGCGGCGGGCGACGACAAATCGGTCATGGCCGATTGAGCGAACAAACATTTGGCGATCGCGTAAGCAAACACGCCACCGAAACCGCTCAGCACGATCACTCGGCAAACATTCCGGCCTTTGCGGCCCAGCCCAAAGAAAAACAATTCGTAGCCAATGCGAATCAGATCGACGAAGGCCAAACCCAACAACATTCCGACCAGACCGACGATCCAAATGCTGATATCGGGAATCATCACAATCGAAAAACAAACCGCTTTGGCCAACGCCGCCGTGGCCACCGTCGTCAATCGATACGTAACCTGCTGGGCTCGGCTGACCGGTGCAGCGATTACGAATTCTTTTTCGGCCGGCGTCCATTCAAACGGCTCCACCACTTGGCGTGTGGAAGTTTTGATAATGTGCCAAGCCGAATACGCGAACAATCCCAGCGGCAACCAAGTTTTGATTTGTTCTGGAGCGGCGGCTTCGCGAAATAGAACGCTGAAAATCGTTTGTGACAGCCACATCAGGCCGAGCAAAACCGCCAACAACGAAAGGGCTTTTTTTCGCGGGTTTTTAAATGAACTGACCAGCTTTTGAAATTTGGCAGCCGTTTGAAATCGCAACAGTTGCCCTAGCGCGGGATGGCGAAAGGACCGCAAAGTGCGACCAGGAAATTGGGCGGTTCCAGCGTGCATGGGTTTACTCGGCCTTGGTCGTCAGCGGGCTGGCATTGGTTTCATCGAAAGTCGTTTGAACATTTCCAAGCAGTGAAAACCCGGTCGCCCGCGGGTTCAATTCGGCATCAACAGCAACTTGAGCATCGCTCAAGGTCGAGAAAAAGGCTTGTTCGAGCGACTGGCTGGCGGACATTTCGTCGCTGGAAAATTGCTGTTGAAGATCGCTCATCGAACCATGGAATTTCGAACGACCTTTGTCCAGCACCAAAACGTGGGTGCAAATGTCCTCGACCATCGCCAACAAGTGCGAACTAATCACCACGGCAGCACCGCTTGCGGCTTGCTCTTGGATTGATTGCTTGAGAACTCGGATTCCTTGCGGGTCCAAACCGGTCATCGGTTCGTCCAGCAAAAGTGCTTTGGGGCGTTGGAGATAAGCACAACAGATCGCAAGTTTTTGACGCATCCCGCGGGATAACGCCGAGGCTCGCTCGTGCCGTTTGTCCGTCAATTCGAACATCTCTAACAGCTGGGCAATTCGATCCGTTGGAGCTTTAACCGAATAGACGCTGGCTTGAAACTGCAGGTGCTGTTGGACGGTCAAGTCTTCGAACAATTTTGGGTCGTCGGGAACATAGGCAGTACGCTGCTTGAGTTCGATCGGGCTTGCTTCCAACGAAAAACCGTCCACATGGATTTGGCCATCGGTAGCGGGAATGATTCCGTTAATTGACCGTAGAGTGGTTGTTTTACCGGCACCGTTTCGCCCCACCAGACCTAAAATTTCACCAGCCGCAACGCGAAAGGAGAGGTCGTTGACGGCGACGAACTGGTCGTAGCATTTTGAAAATCCAATTACTTTAATCACGCCTAAGATCCAATCTATTGATGAGCCAGTCGAGGAAAACTGGTTTTCCATTTCAAGCAAAATCGACCTGAACAAAACATCGTTGCTCAAGCCGAAAGGCGTTTGAAATTTCATAAAATCGTCAGCCAAACCAACGATCGATTTAGTCGACATTCAACTGAGCTTTAAATTCTTCGTAGGACGTCGTCGGCTTCTGCTCGGCTTGAGCGATATTTTTTCGATCCGAATTGTCTTCGGCGATCGTATACAACCGGTTGCGCCCCAGTTGCTTTGATTTATACAGCGCTTTATCGGCTCGTTCGTACAGCGAAACCGCATCGTCTTCAGCACGAACGACTGCCAATCCCATGCTCATTGTGACAACGGTTGACTGGCCCGAATCATCGATCGTAAAATCATACAATTCGATGGTTGAGCGAATTCTTGTACCTACCATTTGAGCGTTTTTGTCGCTTAGTCCCTCGAGCAGAACACAAAATTCGTCGCCGCCAAGTCGTCCGACAAAATCCTCGGGGCGAACGCATTCTTTTAATGCCAACGAGATACTGGTCAAAACTTCATCACCGGCTTGGTGGCCAAAGGTGTCATTGATTCGTTTGAAGTGATCGATGTCGATCAGCATCAAACCGAACGAGGACGTTTTGTTTTGCTGAAAACGCGAAACCATAAACTGAAGCGTTTCGTCAACGGCTTTTCGATTTCCAACATTGCATAGAGCATCGGTACGGGCTTCTTTGCGAGTCCGATCAAGCTCTTGGGCTTGGTTTTCTAGTTTGTATCGCGAGACCACCAAATCATTTTCAAGTTTTCGATTTGACTGCACGACGCGGCTGATGTTGGACATCAACGCCGATTGTAAATCGTCAAGGTGTTCGTCTTCGTCCAGCATTTCCAGTTCTTGCTGAGCTGAAACGAGTGCGGTGTTGTGGATGTCGACATCTTCGTTCAGCTGGTCGGTGCTGCTCATGACGGTCAACAACGCCGTAAGCGTACGGTCTCGATCCCTTTTCAATCGCCGTGTTTCGTTGGCAAGCGTAAAGAATCGACCAATGAAAAACCCACACAACAAGCCCACTCCGACACTGGCTAGCGACCAAATGCAGATAAAGAGGATTTGCGATGTGTCTTGGGGATTCATCTTTAGTTGAGCTGCTTTTTTGAGGAGCAAAAGTGAAACACAAGGGGTTGTGTCCATGGGGAAATATAGGTGACAGTTACCCAACAACCAAGAAAACGGATTTAATTCGATATTTACGGCTGCCCAAGCAACTAGTTGTAGCGGTCGCGCCGAGTGTGACTGGAACTCGGCGAGATTAGCCAGCGCGAGGCCTCGCGATAAATACTACAGTCGTTAAAAATGGTTTGGTTCGGCCGCAAGATCGGCTGTTCGAATTAGTTTTTTTACAGGACGCATCGTAAATGCTTGGTCAGATCGGAACCGACGAAGCGGGCTACGGTCCTAACCTCGGCCCACTCACTGTTACAGGAACACTCTGGGCCAACGGTGGTAACCAAGCCTGTCTGTACGACGCTCTGGATGACGTGATCGCCAAATCGCCAAGTCGACGCAAGAATTCCAAGCTGGCCATTGCCGACAGCAAAGTAATCTATAAGTCGTCAGGGTCGATTGCCGGGTTGGAAAAATCCGTGTTGAGCTTTCTGCTGGCCAGCCAAATATTGCGTCGCGAAGAACTGCCGACCGATTCCCAAAAAGGCCATCCGAGTTGCGCGGTTCCCCGAACGATCCAAGATCTGATCGCACTCGCCTGCCCTGATTTGACTTGGTCGTCCGTCAGTTGCCAGCCAGGATTTGCGATGCAAACAATCGCACTCCCGCTGAAAGCCACCGAATCGGAAATTATGTCTTCCGCCGAACGATTGGCTCGCGCGATGACCGATGCAAATATCCGCTTGCAACGCACGATTTGTCGGCCCGTTTTCGCCACGCAGTTTAATAACGGCCTGAGACGGTTTGACAATAAAGCCACCCTGCTTTCGGAAACCACCTTGGACGTCGTCGCCGATCTAAAATCCGAATTCGATGAAGACTTGGAAATTGTTTGTGACAAACATGGCGGTCGAAGTCACTACGCGAGTTTGATCCAAAACAAACTAACCAATCAACCTGTTTCCATTGGTGCCCAAACACGTCAATCGAGCGACTATTTTTTCTCCGAAGATGATCGCGATGTTGCGATCCACTTCAAAGCTGGCGGCGAATCGTTCATGCCCACGGCGTTCGCTTCGATGGTTTCAAAATATGTACGCGAAGTATTGATGACCGCATGGAATCAATTTTGGATCGATTTGATTCCGTCGCTCAAACCGACCAAAGGCTACCCGGTCGACGCGAAACGCTTCAAAGCTGAAATCGCTCAATACCAGCTGGAACTCGGTATCGCCGACCATGATATTTGGCGGCAACGTTGATTTTGTGGTGAGGGCAGCATTTTTCAGCTACCATGTCAGGCATGACAACTTCTCCACTACGCCCTGACCGAATCGTTGCCACCATCGAATTGCTTGGCCAGCGAATCGAAGAAAGATTTCCCGACACGGGACTCAGAAACGTTTGCGAAGACGTTTTGGCCATCGCCAAAAACATGGAAACACGGACGGCGTGGATTGGGCGGCCCGTTATCTGGTTAAGAATCACGACTTGGCTGGTCGTCGTCGCCGTGATCGCGATTGTCGTTGGGCCGATCGTTTGGGTCGTCATGAACTCCAATGACTCCAATCCGTTAGTGGTCGACGGCTTGGCGGAAGTAATTCAATTGACCGAAGCGGGCATTAACGATGTCGTGCTGATCGGGGCAGCGATTTTCTTTGTGCTGACGCTGGAAACTCGTTACAAACGCCAACGAGCGTTGCAAGCACTCCATGAAATTCGATCGATCGCTCACGTGATCGACATGCATCAATTGACTAAAGATCCGCATCGAATTCTGGGCAACGAAACTTATAAACAAACGACGCTGTCGCCAAAGCTGGAAATGAGCCGGTTTGAACTGCATCGTTATTTGGACTATTGCAGTGAGATGTTGGCGTTACTGGGCAAGATTGCCGCGGTTTACGTGCAAGAATTTGACGATGGAGTAGCATTGGCGTCGGCGGCAGAAATTGAAACGTTGACAACTGGGTTGTCGCGAAAAATTTGGCAAAAGATTGCGATCTTGGCGACCGTCGAACAAGACGCCGACGATGCTCCCAGATCAATGTCAAATGAGAACGGAAATTTGAACACAACTGGAAACGAAATCGCAAAC
>CAZROJ010000073.1:0-2149 GCA_964601665.1 uncultured Pirellulaceae bacterium | reverse complement strand
GGCAGCCCGATCAAACCCAAAGAACCACCGAAAATTTAGGAAACTTCCGAATCGATGTTTGAACCTGCGAAGCTCGCCATGCTAACGCCATTTTTACTCTGGTGTTGGCTGATGATGATGGTCATTCACGAGGCGGGTCATGTGATAGCGGCGATGATTACCGGCGGCAGCATTACGGAAGTCGTGCTGCAGCCGTTTACGATTTCGCGAACCGATGTTTCGCCCAATCCGCATCCGCAGTTTGTGGCGTGGTCGGGTCCCGTTTTTGGATCAATTGCGCCATTGTTAGTTTGGGCAATGGGCTCGATTGCCAACTTAAAGTGGCTCCACTTAATTCGTTTCTTTGCGGGGTTTTGCTTGATCACCAATGGCGCGTACTTGGCAATCGGCGGATTTGACTCCATTGGTGACGCTGGGGAATTGATCCAGCATGGAGGTCAAATCTGGCAACTGGTTTTATTCGGCACGGTTGCGATTCCGCTCGGTTTTTTACTCTGGCACGGCCAAGGCAGCGAGTTTGGAATTGGAGGAACTGAAGGCTCAGCTAAATCAAACGTTGTTGCCTCAAACGACTTTTACGTTTCGATCGTGCTTTTCGCGATCACATTCACCACGATGCTGTGGCTGGGATAAACAAGCTGAATGAGCTGAAGGGCGATTGAAAAACGATCGGGCACCAAGCTGATGATCAGAAATCGTTGCAAACATCAATCGTAGCAATTCAAACGAAAAAACGCCCGAAAGTAATTCACTTTCGAACGTTTAATTTTTTTTCATTTTCAGCAACGGCCGATCTGGCGTTGAAGATTCGCAGCCAAGCCAAATTGGCTTACAGGCCTTCGCAGCGATTGAGGCAATTCAAGTCTTCGAAAGCAACTTTCAGGCGGTCAACAAAACTGATTTCGCCTTCACGCAGCCATTTGCGCGGGTCGTAGTATTTTTTATTGGGAATGTCGTCGCCGTCAGGATTACCCAGTTGGCTTTGCAGGTAGCCTTCGTTCTTTTTGTAGTAGTCAAGAACGCCTTTCCATGTCGCCCACTGCATATCCGTATCGAGGTTCATTTTGATCGCGCCGTAATCGATCGCTTCGCGAATTTCTTTACGAGTCGAACCGGAGCCTCCATGGAATACAAAGTTAACCGGCAGGTCGCCCGTGCCGAATTTCTCTTTGATGTATTCCTGAGAATTTTTCAGGATGATCGGCTGCAGGCTAACATTACCCGGCTTGTAAACTCCGTGGACGTTGCCGAACGCCGCGGCGACGGTGAAGCTGGACGAAATTTTGTTTAGTTCCTCGTAGACGTATGCCACTTCGGATGGCTGAGTGTAAAGTTTTGAGCTATCGACATCGGTGTTGTCGACACCATCTTCTTCTCCGCCGGTGATGCCGAGTTCGACTTCGATCGTCATGCCGATTTTTGACATGCGTTCGAAATACTTGGCACTGATTTCAACGTTCTCTTCAAGCGGCTCTTCGGACAAGTCCAGCATGTGCGAACTGTACAGCGGGCTGCCAGTTTTTTCGAAATGCTTCTCGCCCGCGTCCAACAGACCGTCGATCCATGGCAAAAGTTTTTTGGCACAATGGTCGGTGTGCAAAACGACCGGAACACCGTAGTACTCGGCCATGTGATGCACATGCAGGGCTCCGGAAATCGATCCGGCGATGGCAGATTTCTGGCCGTCGTTGGAGAGGCTTTTGCCGGCGTAGAAAGAACCGCCGCCATTGGAAAACTGAACCATGACCGGGGAATTGACTGCCGCCGCAGCTTCAAGAACGGAGTTCACCGACTGCGTGCTGACCACGTTTACCGCCGGCAACGCGTAGTTATTCTGGTTGGCGTGACGAAGCAAGGCGTCCAATGCCTCGCCCGTAACCACGCCCGGTTTGATTTGTGAAGATGTGCTCATTGAATGTTGGTCGTATTAAGGTAAACAAGGAAAGTCGCCTTGGCGACAGCGAAGAATTCGCCAAAAGTCTCTCCGCATTGTAAGATCTTTACATCAGGAATCAACGCGTGCTAAAACGCAATGAAAGCAGGGCTAAGTGCTTGGGCGATCGGCAGTTGAATTTCTACCGCTGATGTTTGCAACGATTGCGAATCTTGGGCCTATTGCCCGGTAGTTTCTCAATCGCCTTATCGCCTT
>CAZROJ010000072.1:13354-21673 GCA_964601665.1 uncultured Pirellulaceae bacterium | reverse complement strand
ACGATTGCGAATCTTGGGCATATTGCCCGGTAGTTTCTCAATCGCCTTTCGCCTTAGTGACCGCCAACGTTGTTTTGAATCGTGTCGATGTGCGAATGATCAATTGCGGGCGCGACAACATTTCCGTGTGCTTCAGATTGAACTGGGGCGAAGGAGTTGGTGGGCTGGACACCTGAACCGATGGCAGCCGGAGCGAAATTCATGACGGGTGCCAGAGTCGAACCGACGCAGCTTTGAATGCCGGCTGTGCCGTATTCGTAGCCAACGGCTTCGTTAAAGTACGAACCGTTGCATCCGCAAGCTTGTCGACTTTGGCCGAAAGAGCCGCAGCCACCTTGGAACAATTTGCACTTGGCAAGTAGAGCTTTCAGTTTGCCACCACAGCCGCCACCGCAGGCGTTGCGTTTTCCGCAGCCACTACGTTCACCGCGAAGCAAACCGCCGCCTGCGTTGCCGCATTGGCCGCCGCAAGATTTGTTGGCAAGAAGTCCGCGAAGCTTTCCGCCGGCTCGGCAACCACATCCACTGCTGATGTCCGTGTAGGCTCCACAGTTGCCCACGCCGCCCATGTTGACGGGGTAGTTGAATCCGCAATTGATGCCACCACCGCAACCGCATCCACCCAGCTTGCCGGAACGTGATCGCAGTTTGCCGCGAAGTTTGCATCCGCTGAGGCAGCCCGAACGTCCGCAGCTAGAGCCGCCGTCGTAGCCGCAGGATTCTGAGCAGTAGTTATCCCACAGTCCTAATGCTTGTTGTTGTGTGATCTCGCGACCGCAATTGTTACCTGCTGATCCGTATCCGCCGTACTGGTACTGGCTTGATACTCCGCATCCGCAATCCTGTGCGACGACAGGAGTCGCGATCGCGATCACTGCGGCAACGATCGCAACTCTAAGTGTCTGTGAAATCATGTTTGTCTCCGTGTAAATTTATTTCCACACGAGCAATGTGCGGCTAGGCTGTTGTTCGTCGATTGCATTTGGAATTGAACAATCGAAATTTCAGTTTAGTAAGGAATCTGCGGAGTGTCGGTGTGTTACTGCCGATCGTCGGGCTGCGATCAGTCAGTTAAAGTTTGGTTGATTATTTGATTGTGGGGCAAGCGAAGCTGGATCGTTTCACGGTGCGGCTGCGGATCGCGTTTAGCTAGAGGTTTGGGCTAGCAATTGCAGTCTCGAATTATGTGGCGATCGTAACGATTAGCCAGAATAGTCGAATCGAATCGTCCCTAGCGCGGGTTCTCAACGCGTGATGCCGATAAGGTTTGTAATTGCGTTTCGTCACGATTGAAACTGATTGCTTTGTTTTGGCTTGAAGGTGGTGTCGTTAGGCCCGTGGCTGGCGTGGCTCAGCAGGCCCGAGGCTAGCGCCTAAACGGCTCATGAAATCAGCAGCCCATTATCGCAAAAAATGGCTCGGCCAAATCTTTAGCTTTGGCAAAACACTCAGCTTTATTCGTTGCCAAGCATTTGATGGTCTCAAAAGGCAATCTGTATGAACCACCGATCTCCTGTTCGAATTATGCTGGTCGATACACGTCCGGCGGTGTTGTTTGCTTTTGCTGGTGAGCTGGCGGAAACGGGTTGTCAAGTCACGCCGGCATCGGGCGTTGATCAAGCGATGGAAATTGGCGAACGCGAGGCTTTTGATTTGTTGCTTTGCTCGGTCCCTTTGGATTTTAGTGAGCCCGCGATGTTGCTAAGATTCTTGCGGCGTTCAAGACGACTTCGAGAGTTGCGGTTGGTTATTAAAGACTCTTGCCAGGGAGTTGGGGTGCGACTGACCGATATCGCAGGCGAACCGACCTATTCGGTTTGTGAAAATCTACCGATTCACGTTTTGGGCTGCGTGATCAAACATGCTCGATCGCTGCCGTCGGCACGGTCCAAATTTTCCAGCGGAATTGCTCCTGCGGTTTCGATGCCCCCGCATTTTTCACTCGGCCGAATTAAAAGTTCATCTTCGCGGGCGAATTAAGAGTATCTCTTGCCGTCACTTTTCAGTCGCAGCGATCCAAGAGTCGTCGATAGTCGTCCGGCGAATTGACGTTGGTTAACGAATCTAGCTGCGGGTCAACAACTCGCAGGTTATCCGCGGGGATCTGATTGATGTTAAAGCCCTCCGTTAGATCACGAACGCGAAGGCTGCCGGCTGCGATTCGTTTTTCGATCGACGCGTGCATGCTTGTTCGGTAGATCGCCGTCATGCCGTATCGCCGGTCACCGCGAAAGGGAACAATCCCATCGTGGTCGCCAAGTTGCTGCCACAAAAAAGTCACCAGTTGCGGGCTGAGCAAAGGAACATCGCAACTGGTCACGTACGCGTATTGGCACCTGCTTTCAAGCTGCTTCAGACCGACGCGAATACCTTCCAGAGGTCCGCGGTCGGGGTTTTCATCGACGGCAATCATGGCCTCAGGCGGCAGCGAGTGTTTGCTTGGATCGACTTGGCCGACCAGCACGATTGGGGAAGTGACGGAGTGCAGTGTTTGCACGATGGTCTGTAAAAAAGTTTTTTCGTTCAGCAAAAGCTCGGATTTATTTGTGCCCAGCCGCGTGCTTTGGCCACCACACAGAACGACCGCGCCAAGGTTTCGCGTCGAGGTTGGCGAAATCGACATTGGTTTTTCCTCGGAACGGATGGGACAAAAACGGTCAGGTTGCTAAACTTGCAACAGGTTAACCCCAGTTTAAACCGACGTGATTTATTCGCTATGCCACTGACATTAACTTTAAAAACGGAACCGACGATCCCGATCGAAGTCGACGGAATCGTTCCCGATCGATTGACGGACTTAAGCCTCGCCGAGATCGCGGGGCAGGAAGTTTGGTGCGGGCGAACAAAACGTCGTTTGGATGAATTCTTTAAAATCAATGGTCAGTTGGCTGAAGACAAAACGATTGTTTGGCAGGGCAATTTGAGTCGAGTCGATCGGATTGGTCAGGCAATGTCATCGGGAACGATTCGGGTATCCGGCTCGGTCGGCAATCATGCTGGTTTTCAAATGTCTGGCGGCAGAATCGAAGTCCAAGGCGATGCGGCCAATTATTTAGGGGCCGAAATGACTGGCGGTACGCTGGCGGTAACGGGCGATGCCGGTGATCATGTGGGAAGTTGGTTTTCGGGTGAAAAGTTTGGAATGAACCGAGGGCAAATCTTTATTCAAGGGGCTGCCGGTGATGGCGTGGGGCAAGGAATGCGGCGAGGCACGATTGTGGTTGGCCAGGCGGTTGGAAAACTGGCGGGCTGGAATATGCTGGCCGGGACGATCGTTTGTTTGGGGCGCTGCGGCCTGCATCCGGGCGCGGGAATGAAACGAGGGACCGTGGTCGTTGCTGGGCAAGGATCAGAACAGGAAATGAAAAATATGGCGGCTGTGTTGCCAAGTTTTTCGCCGGGTTCAAATTTCCCGGTTCCCATTTTCCAGTATTTGAAAAACTGGATGGCCAAGGAAACGATCGATGGCCAGCCTGTTTTTGGTTCGTCAGCCCTAGCAAGTTTTGATGGTGCGTTTCAGGCTTACCATGGCGACCAATTGCGAGGCGGACGTGGCGAATTATTCTTGGCTTCGACCTAAATTTTTGTCGCCGATTTATTATCGCCGATTTGTTGTCGCCGATTTGAATTACTTGAACCGCTTGACCTTCAGGTTACTGCTCGGGCCGAAACTTGGCCTGCTACGTTAAACTTAGTGCTTATCCCAAAACTCAAAATGCCCGCGGCTAGCGCCGTCGGCTCACTAGTTGTGGGATCAGCGCTTGACATCGAAATCAATTTAACATCGAAATCAATTTAACATCGAAATCACCGTGCCACTCTTCGACACCCATGCTCATTTGACCAGTTCCCAACTTGCTGGCGAGCTGGATTCAATTCTTGAAAATGCGACAGCCCTCGATTTATCGATCACTTCAATCGGAACCAACTTGGCCAGCAGTCAGGCTTGTTTAGACTTGGCTCGCCTGCATGACAACGTTTATGCGGCTGTCGGAATTCACCCCAACGATTGCCATCAAGCCACCGACGAAGATTGGGAGACGATCAAGTCGCTTGCCACGCAATCACGGGTGGTGGCGATCGGTGAAACGGGTTTGGATCGGTATTGGGATACGGTGCCGATCGAGTTGCAGCGTGAGTGGTTTGCGCGGCATATTGAACTTTCGTTCGAAACGCAAAAGCCGCTGGTCATTCACATGCGCGAGTGCGACGACGACATTTTGGAGATGCTGGACCAACACCAACGCGAGGGCCAGATCATCGGTATCTTGCATTCATTTGCGGGGCGGAAAAAAACGGCCGAGCGGGCTCTGGAGCTGGGGATGTATATCAGCTTTGCCGGCATGGTGACCTTTAAGAAATCGGATGAACTCCGCGAGATTGCCAGTGAAATTCCGAAGGATCGAATTTTGATCGAAACGGATTCACCTTACCTGTCGCCGCATCCAAAACGCAGCGTGCGGCCGAATCAGCCGGCGATGGTTCGGTACACGGCCGAGTGTTTGGCGATGTATCATGGCATGTCTTATGAAGCTTTCGCCAGGCTGACGACCGACAACGCGAAAACAGTTTTTAATTTGGACGGCTAAAATTCAAGTTGCGTGATCGATCGAAAAGAACGACTGCGGGGCCGCTACCGCAGGGGCCGCTACCGAAGGGGCCGCTACCGAAGGGGCCGCTACCGAAAGTTGATGACGGTCCGCAAGTAATGCAGGATTCGCTGGCCGAGAGGTTTTTTGGCTAGGCTGATTCTGGCGACGCCGCGGCTTCCGCTCAGGATTTTCGCCGCCCCGTTGGGCAAGACAACACTGGCTTCGTACATCGTCATCATCGGCGGGTGATTGCCTTCGGCGATGCTGAGCATTAAATCTTCATTGGTCAGGGTTGCAATCGTCTGGCCAGATTTGATTTTATCGCCCGGGCGAAAATGGATATCCGTAAGCAGGCCCGGTTGGTTGACGTAGACTTTTTGAGCATCGATGGGTTCGATCACAAAGTGGGCTGTCGACCGAATGGGAAACGGAATCCAAAACAGGGCGAACCCTACAATGCCGATCGCACAAACGCTGGTCAATAAACGAATCGGTTTCACTTCTCGCATCCTTCCGGGGAACAACATGAATTTAGCAACTTTAAACAGCGGCACGGCGACTAAACCGATGAGCGAGATCGCGACCAGCACGTGGCCGATTGCTTCGAGCCCGAGCGGTTCAAAGAAATTGATCAAGAACCAAAAAATCACAATCATCACGAACCAGCGATAGAAAAATGACGCCACGCTGTAAATTGCGAATGCCGTTTGATTTCGCTGAGGCAATTGATTTGAATCGACGGGTTCCATGCCCAAGCACTTTTGCCGCAGCTTGCTGACGAGCGCTAGTTTGGATTTTTGCCCCATGTTGGGGATCTCCAAATAGTCAGCCAGCATGTAGTAGCCGTCGTAACGTAAGAGCGGGTTTGCGTTGAAAACGATCGTGCTGACGCTGCATAGGAAAATGACATTCAGCGCCAAATAATGGATTGCTCCGGGCAGCGTGTACCACCAAATGAAAACGCAAATCGCCGCCGCGACGACTTCGACATACATGCCCGCGGCACCGATCGCAATCCGATGCCATTTGTTTGGCAGTCGCCACGAATCGGACGTATTGCAATACATGGCTGGTGTCATCACCAGCAACATGAATCCGATTTCGTGACATTCACCGCCGAAGTGTTTGCACATCAGGCCGTGGCCCAGTTCGTGCAATGATTTTGTCGCAATTATCACCGTCGCCATCAGGATCAAATTGTTGAAACCAAAAAAGGAATCGAAGTCGGGCAGTCGGCGGTACATCTCGTTTAGGTTTTGGCCAACCAGTAGCAACGCGACAACACAAATCACTAAAAATAGGATCGTAGCCGGGCCGGAGAATAACCATCGCACCTTCGGATACAGCCAGTTCAGAAAACGCTCGGGATCGACGCCAGGAAACTTGAGCGACATCGCACTCATCAATAGCTGAACCGACTTCTGCTGTCGTTCTTTATTGCGTCGCGCCTGCAGCGGAGCGGTCTGGCCGACGTTGTCCGACAGCAGCAGGCCGTTGCCGTGAAACGAACTGACCAGCGATTGCACGTCACGCAATCGAAAATTGTGTTCGGGGAATTTTGACTGTAGGTGGTCGAGCATTTGGGCGTAGCTGGTCGTACCGTCCAGGAGTTCAAGAACACACCACTCCGGTGGCTTCAAGCGAAAGTACTTCAGCGATACCGGATCCTTAACAACCCAGCAATCGTCTCCATCGAATTGCAGCGATTGGCAGACGAGGTCTGGCCGGCGACGCAAGCGAACCGAGCGGCGTTTGCTGACTGTTTGGCTAGGCGGTTGGGAATTCGGTTGGGTGCTCAAAACAATTGAAACCAATGCTTCTGAATGAAATCTCCAACGCCGTGAAAGCACGAGTATCCTAGCGAAGACTTGCCGCAGATAATTTTTGCGTTGACGCCCGAACGCATTTGCTGGATGTCGCCGACGGGAGAATCCGTCGCCACCAAGACTTTAACGCTGGGTCCATTTTCCGCGTCCAAGGTCATCGTTTGCCCGATTTCTTCAATCGTTCCATAGTATGTTTTGGCGGGGGCGGCTGCCAAAATAAACTCGACCGTCAGCGGTTCGTCCGATCGTGCGGCGGCGTCAATGAGATGTCCCGCATGGCGGTCGGCAACCAGCAGTTCAACTTGCCATGGGCCATCGACGTTGACGACTTCCAAAAGTAGTTCGCCGCGATTGACTGGCCGCTGTTGAAATCGCGATTCCAAATTCCAAGTGACAATCGTGCCATTGCGAGGTGAAGTCACAAGTAATTTTTCGATCTGCGGCGGCAAAGGTTTTTCGGCTGGAAACCAAAAGGTCTGCTTCGTCGGCAGCACACGTTTGACCAGGCGCTGCAGCGATTGGACGACATTGCTTCGCCGATTCACCGTCGCTTGTCCGCTGACCGCTTTGACTTCGGGGCGGCCTTTGGCTTGGATCACCGTGACGCGGTCGCAGTCGAGCAATTTCCGGGTGTCGTTGGCGATCCGAACGCAGGTTTCGTTCAGGTCGATTGAGCGATGGATCTCATGGGCGAACTGATTCAGGTCGTGCACTGAAATGGGGTTTGCGGCGGCCGTGGTGTCGGTTGGTTGCGCCGATTGGGTTGGAAGCGAAAGTTGGCTCAGCTGAGCACAGACGGCGTTCAATTGTTCGGCGGTATTCAGATGGCTCGGGGGCACATTGCCGAAATGAAAACCGGCGAAGGGAAAACTTTGACCGCCACGCTGCCAACCTACTTGCATGCGATTGCTGATCGTGGCTGCCATGTGGTCACGGTCAACGACTACCTTGCCAAACGCGACTTTGACATGATGGGCCCGATCTACGCTCGGCTGGGTTTGACCGTCGGCGTCATTCAGGCGGATGATCGTCCCGACCAACGACGCGCAGCCTATCGTCAAGACATCACCTATGGGACTGGCAAGCAGTTTGGGTTTGATTTTTTGCGTGACCGTTTGGCCGCGATGTCCGGCGAAGGCAGGGATTCACAGGTGATGCGAGGTTTAAATTTTGTGTTGGTCGACGAAGCCGATAGTGTTTTGATTGACGAGGCGGGAACGCCGTTGATTATTGGTTTGGTGGATTCCGAGCAAGAGTCGATCAAGCATGCGCAGTATCGCTGGGCGGCCGGGCATGCGAATCAATTTGCGGAAAACATCGATTTCAGTTACTACTCGCAAGCGCGAAAAGTGAATTTGGAGCGAGCGGGACTGGACCGGATTCGTCAGTTGCCCGAAATCGAAGCCGTCCGCCAGGCTTCCTTTCACCAGATCAAGTCCTTGATCGAAAACGCGATCAAAGTCGGCCGCGATTTTCATTTGGACAAACAGTACGTTATTCGCGATGGCGAGGTAGCGATCGTGGATGAATTTACCGGTCGAATTGCCGAAGGGCGAAAATGGCAACACGGAATTCATCAGGCGATTAAAGCCAAGGAAGGAATCAAAATTTCTTCGGAGACCGGCCAAGGAGCAACGATCACGATGCAGGCGTTTTTTAAACGATACAAAATGTTTGCGGGAATGACGGGAACGGCGTCGACGAGCAAACGCGAATTCAAAAAAGTTTTCAAAAAGAAAGTCGTCCGAGTGCCGACTCATCGGCCGATCCAGCGGACGCAGCAGCCGACGAAGGTCTTCGTTAACGAGGCGTCAAAGATTGCCGCGATTGTGCGCGAAGCCCAATCGATAGTCGCTCAGCAACGCCCTGTCCTGATTGGCACGCGAAGCATCCGCATGTCG
>CAZROJ010000072.1:11399-13254 GCA_964601665.1 uncultured Pirellulaceae bacterium | reverse complement strand
ACTGAGTTTCACGAGAGCGAGCGAATTGATTGGCAGCTGATTGGGCGAGGCTGTCGGCAAGGCGATCCGGGGAGCTTTCGGTGCATCGTTTCGCTGGAGGATGAGTTGCTGCGGTTGGGCGTGAGCGGCGGTCGGCTGGCGAGACTGAAAAAACGATTTGCCAGTGAGTTGTCGGCTGGTCGTAGGACATCCAAACACGACGTTGCCCGAGCCGAGCCCAAGGTTCATTCTTGTTCGCTTCCGAACTCAATTTTCCGGGTCTTCAAGTTGGCTCAGCGAAAACTAGAGCGAAAGCGTTTGACGGATCGTTTGATATTGTTGGAGCAAGACCGGCAAAAGCAGCAGCAGCACTTCGAGATGGGTTTGGACCCGTTTTGCGACGCCGTTTAGGGGCTGATTGAATGCGGGGGAACGATGCTCCAGCCGATCCTGCCTGACGACAATCCCCCAGCGAAACGAAAAAAGGCCGCTTACCTTGACGATAAACGGCCTTTAGATGACTTATTCAATCGCAACCAATCGCGATCTTTAGCCGGCTGCGGCGATTAAAGAACCATGTCCTTCAGGCCTTTAAGTGCGCGAACCTTGACGGCTTTGCTGGCTGGACGAGGCTTCGCCCACTGCATTTCGCCAGTACCAGGGTTACGAACTTCACGCTTTGGCAGGGCTGGCTTGTCTTGAACGACAATCTTGCAAAGGCCAGGGATAGTGAACATGCCAGGAGTACCTTTGCCAGCGATGTTTTTTTGGATTTCGGCAGTCAATGCATCAAAGAAAACCTGCACCTCTTTTTTGCTTGTGCCAGTAGCTTCGGCCATGCTGTTCAAGATTTCAGTTTTTGTTGGTGGTTTTGGGCCAGTTGCTTTCGCCATGGACGAATCTCCGGAAAATTAGAGTTGAATGTTTGTGTGATTGATAACTATGTCACTCGGACTGCTTGGCTTGGTCCCCTACGGGAACTCGAAGTGCCAGTTTTAACGAAGGCGATTTGACATGCCAAAAACTGTTTCGGGACGAAGCCCAGTACGCAATTCGTTGACCTAAGTTCTGTAAAACCCAGCTTTGATGGGCTCAGCGACCTTTGCGACGGACGAAATTAGACCGATTCGCCGCAATGATTCAAGACAGTCTGACCCGAAAACCTAGGCATTGAAGCCATTTTTGGCCAAAAAAGTCTGTTTTCGCTTGGGTTTTCGCCTTTTTTGAACGGTTAATCCGCAAAATAGCCTCGTCGGGGCTCGGTCACTTGCCAATTTCGCTCGCGTTTTTGCCCCGCAGCCGCTCGTTGGTCGATCCAAGAAACCGTTCGAGCGTGAATCGGTGGCTGCAGTGTTCCAATCAATCCGATTGCAACAGTCGATTGGCACGTGTCGGTTGTTTCGATGTTTGAAACTAATCACGGCCATGCAAATTCTTTCGTTTATCCGAAACTTCCCGACGAAAACAATTAGGACAGGAACTTATGATTTCTTCGGGGGCGCAGTGACCTAGCGTCTATTCGCCCCAACGATCCCCACCCGTCTGAACAAGGATGTTCTCGATGATACTCAAGCCACAATTAAAACAGCGTGGTCGCCGGAGTTCGATTTTGGTTAGCGTTTGTTTTGTCTTCGCGACGACGATACTGATGAGCCAGACGTTGTCGGCCCAAAGCGGTGCTGACCAGGAAAAAATGTTTGGCAACGGGCGCTTTCTGAAACGAATTTTTGGCAGCGGTAACGCCAAGGCCAAAAAGCCCGATCCCAAATCGAAATCGAAACAGCTGAAGGCCAAATCGAAACAACCGACGCCAGCAAAACGTCCGACGGCCGCCCCGCCCAATCGTTCGAACTCGGCCAATCGTTCGAACTCGGCC
>CAZROJ010000072.1:0-11299 GCA_964601665.1 uncultured Pirellulaceae bacterium | reverse complement strand
CCAATCGTTCGAACTCGGCCAATCGTTCGAACTCGGCCCAGCGGCCCTCTCGCACCTCTGGCCCGTCACGTAACGCTCAGCCAACGCTTGCCGCTCGCGGCACCGCGGCCACGCCTCCCCAGCGAAGCAACGCTGACGCAACCTTTGGGGCTCGGCTTCCCAACAGCAACCGGCCGGGCAGCGGCAAGACTTCCGACCGCGGACAGGGCACTCCGAATTCGATGCCGACTCGTTCGTCAGCTCAAGCGACCACCGGTTTTGGGATGTTGGTCCAGCTGCGTAATGAAAAGCTCGTCGTGACCCGGTTGGCTCCGAATGGCAACGCCGCCAAAGCGGGGCTGCGTGCTGGCGATCAACTGATTGGCGCGGGTGGAATCGATTTTGAATCGTTGGCCGACTACAACGGAATCGGCGAGATTCTAAGTGGTGGCGATCAACTGGAATTCGAGTACCGTCGGGGCAGCAAAACCAACAAAAAGCTGATCGCGTATGGCGAAGCTCCCGAAGCAGGCGATGAAGCTTTGGAGGCACCGGCAGGATCGTCCGTCGCCGCCAAGGGGCAGCGGGATTCTGGGCCGTCCATCAATCGCATCAACACAAAACCTAATAATAGTTTTTTGCCGAACTCGAAAAACGTTCAGCCGCGTTCAAATCAAAACTTTTCTTCATCGCGTCAACAACGCACTGGACTTTCGCAAGCTCAGCAGACGATACGAAGTCAGCAACAGGAGCTTGATCGCTTGCGTCAGCAGGTCGACCAGTTGAAAAAACAATCGACCGGCGGCGCGATTGGATCGCAGCTTCAGATTCCGCCAGCAGCCCAATCGGTTTTGGATTAAGGCGGTCGGCAGAAAAGAAGCAGGTCAACGTTCGGGTCAATTTTCAAACGCCGTTCGCTGAAGACTTTGGCGAGATGATGGCCTACCAAAATAGTTTCGTGCAGAATCGTTGAACGAGTCTTTGTTTACAAAGATTAGGTCAGCGGAGTGCACTTCAAAACACGGCCGACAACAATAACGTCGGCCGTGTTTTATTTTGCGCCGGCGGTGCTCGAAGGGTTCGGGGTTTGATAGTTCGGAACTCGGGACATCACGTGGCCCGGCGGTGGCTCAAATTTCAGGGTAGTCCGAGACGGTTCGGTCGGTTTGCAGTTCGCCAGTGTGCTTGACCCCGAGTTGTTCGAAAAGCAGCAGATGGACTTCTTCGCCAGGGGCCGTTTTGGGGCAATGCTCGACGCCTTTGGGCACGACGATGATTTCGCCTTCGTGGACCATTTCGACTCGATCGCGAAAGTGCATTTCGAGCGTTCCTTTTTGAACGAAAAACAGTTCGTCCTCGTTTTCGTGAGAGTGCCACACGAATTCGCCGCTGATTTTTGCCACGATGACCTGCATGTTGTCCACTTTGGCGATTCGCCGCGGGTGCCATTGTTGCGAGAAGCTGGCGAGTTTTTCGGAGACGTTGATGGGCTTCATGGTCATGGCGGGGGAGGAAGGCGTAATTGACAAAAATCGTTTTTGAAACCGTAGCGGGTGGCTGGTGCGACGGGCAAAACCGGACAGGAAATGGCCGGCCGAACAATTCGCTTATTGGCTAATTTTAAAGCTGAATCTTGGTCCTGCCGCCGATATTTTAACGACTTTACAAATGAAAATCCGAGCCGGGGCAAACGATAAACCAAACGATAAACCAAACGCAGGTCAATGCGGAATTGTTATTAGCGTTTTTTTTCCAGATAGTGGATGCTCACGGGGCGGTCCCTGATCTAAATGGCGTTGCTATACTGGGACGCATTCAAGGGTTGTTTTAGGCCAGCCGTTTTGTTGGTAGCGATGCCAGTTGGTAGCGATGGCGGTTGGTAGCGATGGTGAAGACTTTCGCCGCGCCCGATGTTGTTGGCCCGATCGCCCTGCCGCGTTGGCACCCTGCCCTATTTCAAATCGAAACTTTCGACCGCCATTCTGTGGATACTCAGCAAAAAATTGTCAAAGTTTTGAAGTCAGAATCCGCTGCTATCGCCAGCGCGATTGGCTTAGTTGACGCCGGTGCGGCAAAGGCAGTCGATCTTCTGTTTGAGTGCTCTGGCCGGATCATCGTCACCGGGATGGGTAAAATGGGTTGCATCGCTCGCAAGGCAGCGGCCACGTTTTGCAGCACCGGAGCGCCGGCTGTGTTTTTGCATCCGGCCGAAGCCGTGCATGGTGACTTGGGAATCGTGACCGAAAAAGACGTGTTGATCGTGCTGTCCAACAGCGGCGAAACACGCGAGGTGATCCAGCTGCTGCCCTACGTCGCGCGAACCGGAATCAAAACGATCGCGATTTGCGCGGGCCCGAACTGTTCGTTGGCTCAAAGTTGTGATGCGGTGCTGGCCACGGGCGTCACTGTCGAAGCGGATTCGATCGCGGTCGCTCCCACCAACAGCACCACCGTCACTTTGGCACTCTGCGATGCATTGGCGGTTGCGTTGATGGACCGTCGCGGGTTTACTCGGGATCAATTTGCAATTTTCCATCCCGGCGGTCACTTGGGCAGTAAGCTGTTGATCAAAGTTGCCGATCTAATGCGAAGTGCGGACCAACTACCGATTGTCGATGTTGGGGCAACGCTGGGCGAGGCGATCCAAGAAATTTCCAGCAAAGGCATCGGCGCGACCTTCGCTGTGGATCGTGACGGAAGGCTCGTCGGCGTGCTGACCGATGGCGATCTACGCCGGGTCATTGAAAATTCAGCCACGCAAATGAATGGGCTAATTGACGGGGCGATCGACAGCATGATCACAACAAATCCTAAAACAAGTACGGCCGACAGTTTGGCCGCCAGCGCGTTACTTTTGATGGAAGACAATGGCATCACTGTGTTGCCAGTGGTTGATGCCGAACAAAAAATGGTTGGCGTGATTCATTTGCATGACTTGATTCGGGCAGGGTTGGCCTGATGAGCGAAACAAACGAGGCGAACTGTCCGGCGTTGGACGATCGGGTTGTCGAACGAACGATTCGGTACAGCGCCGATTCCGAAATTCGAAACCCAATGTCGTTGGTCGCTGGCATGCTGGCCGACGCGATGCGGGGCCGGGAATTGGCTTGGCGATTGTTTGTGCGGAATTTGCGAGGGCTCTACCGGCAAACGTTGCTGGGACTGTTTTGGGCCTTTCTGCCTCCGATCGTGAACACGGCTTTTTGGGTTTTTCTTCGGGAAGCCAACGTGTTTGACACGGGCAACATGCCGATCAATTCCACGATTTTTATTTTGACCGGAATGATTTTTTGGCAAGCCTTCATCGAGGCCTTCCAGATGCCGATCGAGATGATCAGCAAAAATCGAAACATGATCAGCAAGCTAAATTTTCCGCGCGAGTCGCTGATCATGGTTGGTTTTGGCGAAATTTTATTTAACTTTGCGATCCGAACGTTGCTGCTGTTGCCGGCCTTTTTGTGGTTTCAGTTTTCACCGCCGTGGACCATCGTGCTGATGCCAGTTGCCGCGGTGAGCTTGGTCTTTGTCGGGATGGGGCTAGGGTTGTTGTTGATGCCAATCGGCACACTGTACCAGGATGTAGGTCGGTTCATCGCTTTGGCGACTCCGTTTTGGATGATCCTGACGCCGGTCGTTTACATGCCGCTGGAGACGTACCCCGGTTCGCTGTTGAACTGGTTGAATCCCGCCAGCCCGCTGTTGATTTTGGCTCGAGACTGGACGCTGATTGGCGTTTCGGGAAACTACTTGGCTGTGGGTAGTTACGCGGTGGCTTCGGTAGTTTTGATGCTGGCCGGGTTGATTGTTTTCCGAGTTTCCATTCCTGTCTTGATTGAACGGATGCAGGCTTGATCATGGGAAATCACAACAGCCATTCGGATGTGATCTTAAGCGTAGAAAACGTTTGGAAGATTTATTGCCGTAACCTCAAGCAGTCGATGTGGTACGGCATCAAAGACTTGGGGCGTGAGATGATTGGCGGTGGCGTGAGCCGCACCGGCAACGACCTGCGCGGGGGTGAATTTTGCGCGGTCAAGGATGCGAGCTTTCAAGTGCGACGCGGCGAGTGCGTGGCGATGATTGGGCCCAATGGCGCGGGCAAAAGCACGATGTTGAAAATGATCAACGGACTGATTCGGCCCAATGCGGGACAGATCACGATTCGTGGCAAGGTCGGGGCGCTGATCGAACTTGGAACTGGGTTCAATCCGATTTTGTCCGGCCGCGAGAACATTTATATCAACGCGGCGGTGCTGGGGATGTCCGCCAAAGAGGTTGACCGTGTCTTCGACGACATTGTCGATTTTGCCGAATTGGCGCACGTGATCGATGCGCCCATCAAAACGTATAGCTCGGGGATGCGAGTGCGTTTGGGGTTCGCGGTGGCGGCTAATTTGCGGCCCAGTTTATTGCTGATTGATGAAGTGTTGGCGGTCGGCGATGTTGGCTTTCGCATGAAATGTTTTGCTCACTTGAATAAATTGGCCGAAGAAGGAACGTCAATCATTTTGGTCACGCACGCGGTCGGTATGCTGCAGCGCGTGGCGCGTCGAGCGGTCGTGTTTGGACAGGGCGAAATCATTCATGATGGCGACTTGGAAACCGGTTGTACGATGTACGAGCAAGTTTTGGGGGCCAGCGATCGAGTCGCGGCGGCCAAACGTGATGCACCCGGGAGTTTGGCCAATGTCACGGAAGTCGATGTCTTAAATCAACACGATGAACGGCAGGAAGAATTCGAAACGGGCGAAACGATCAAATTGCGAGTGCGTTTGGAATCGAACGAACGTATTAAAAACGCTCGTCTGATCGTCGCGCTACGGTCGCCAGTGCATGGGGTGCTGTGCAGTGTTTCAACGCCTTACCAAGACATCCAATTTGACGTGCCGACCGATGGCTGTACGGTCACCGTGACGTTCCCCAAAATTCCGTTGATGATTGGAGCCTACCATTTCAATATTTCTCTGTACGGACCTGAGACGATCGACTTTTACCATCGCAGTTCACTGCGAGGCGGGTTTCGAGTCGTGGGGCCGCCGACCGATGCCAACGGCTACGGAATCCTTGGCACGGTAAAGCTCGACCACCAATGGCAAGTCAATGGATGAACCTCAACTACATTTTTTGATTAGTGCCCCACGCAGCGGTTCGACTTGGCTGACGACGGCGCTGAATCATCATCCTGAGGTCTTCGGGACCGAGCAGAGGTTGTTTGGGCAGTTCTGCGAAATTTGGAAAAACAATAACGGATCGACCTCGCCGCGAATCACGTTTGATGAATATGCCAACGCATTTGGGATGCACTATTTTTATCAGTTCATGAACCGCGATTACGACAGCTTTGTGGAAGACTTTAAGTCGTCGTTCGTCCGATTCATGTTGCACTTTGCCAAAAATCGAACGGGCAAAGATGTGGTGGTTGACAAGATCACGCCTTACCCCGGTACGACGGAATTTGTCGTTGGTGAAATCCGCCGGATGTTTCCAGCGGCCAAAATTATTTTCTTGGTTCGCGACGGACGCGATGTGCTGACCAGCGGAACGTTTGACTGGCTGCTGAAGGATGCCGAGGGAACGGATCGCCATCGATTTTTTGTCCAGCGTGAGTCGGGAATGACGCTGCGGCGTTTTTTCGATGATCAAGTTTTGCGGCGATGGGCCAAAAATTGGGCCGAAACCGTGGATGAGTTGGGAGCAACAGGGGCGGCCGATTGCCAGGTTTCTTTTGAGGACATGAAGTTGGATTTGGAGGGCGTTTGTGGTCGAGTTTTCGACACGCTGGCAGTCGAAAACAACGCGAACGTTCGCAAGGCATGTGTCGAAGCGACAACGTTTAAGGCGACCACGGGCAGAGAAGCCGGTCAGCAGGATCCAACCGCGAAGGCCCGAAAAGGCGTTGCCGGGGATTGGAAAAATTATTTCACGCGATCAGACGGCCTGCTTTTCTGGCAGCTGGCCGGCAGTCAATTGAAATTGGCGGGATACGAAGATAGCGACGACTGGGTAGCTTCCTTGCCGGAGCAGCTCTCGATTCGATCTGGCGATTGAGCTTAAAATTTTTGATCGTGATGCTTATGCTTTTCATTGGCAAGCAGCAATCAGCGTGGTCGATCGAAGTTGAATTGATTAGATTGTCGCGGCGGTTGGCTGGCGGTCCATGGATGTGTTGGCCGTGCCCGTTTTCCCTTTCTAGCTTTCGTCGAGATTTTTGTGAAATTCGGTTTTTATTCTTGTATGAGCGGCATGCCGTGGGGTGGCAGCGAAGTTTTGTGGCAGCGGGCTGCTCGCGTGCTGCAAAACGAAAATCATGAAGTGACCGCGAACTACAAGTGGTGGCCTTACAAAGCGGTTCAGTTGGAGCAATTGGAAGAACACGGTGGAACGGTTTGGCGGCGTGAACAACCGAAGTTGCCTTTTTTGAAGCGAAAAAAAAAGGCCATCAAGTCGTTACTGGCTGGCCAAAGAAAACCCAAGCAATGGCTGGAGGCGGAACGGCCGGACGCGGTGCTGGTGACGCTGGGCTACCATCCAGATCGAATTGAAATCGCGGACCAATGCATCGAAATGGGAATTCCGTACGGAATCAATGTTCAATGCGCGAGTAGCTTTTTCTTTATTCCCGGTCAGCGAATTGATGAGTATCGGCGTTGGTACAAAAATGCGGTTCGGGTGTTTTTTGTGTCCGAAGAAAATCAATTGAAGCTGCAGAACAATACGGCGATGCAGTTCGACAATGCGGAAATTATTGCCAACCCGTTCAACGTTTCGGTCGATGCCAATCCAGATTGGCCATCGACGGATGAGTGTTTTAGGTTGGCTTTGGTTGGTCGAATTCACTTCCAGTCGAAAGGGCATGACTTGGTCGTGGATGTGTTAAAGCAACCCAAGTGGCGGAATCGAAATATCAAAGTTTCTTGCTACGGTCACGATCAGGGAAACAAAAAACAGCTGGAAGAATTGATCAAGCTTCATCATTTAGAAAACCTTCTGGTGATCGAAGATTACAAACGAAATGTCGAAGAAATTTGGCAGGAAAACCATGCTTTGTTACTTCCCTCGCGCTACGAAGGGGCACCGTTGGTGGTGATCGAGGCGATGATGTGTAACCGGATTGCAATTTCAACCGATATCGGCCGCAACCAAGAGTTGATTGACGACGGTGATTCTGGATTTGTTGCTGCCGGACCAACGGTCGAATTGATCGACGAAGTGCTCGAACGAGCTTGGCAAAAACGCGAGCAATGGCAGGCGATGGGGCTATTGGCGGGTCGGCAGATTCGTGAAAGATACCCGGCCGACCCGGTCGGTGAATTCGCAGCTAAAATCAAAGGGCTGGTAACGGCAAAGCGTGCCGTTTGAATGATGACTCGCCGTTATTTTAAGACGAACAGGTTGTTTTCAGGGCTTCGGTGAGTCCGCAACAGCGGCGATTGCCGAGTCGTCGGTGAGTCGATGGCGGGAACAAACAAAATGCTAGCAGCATTCGGCAGCATTTACTCGTGAATCAGCTCGGAGCCGTCAGGATTGCGAAGGCCGCGCTTCGACGCCGTAAGGCCCGCGGTAAGAGCCGTCGGCTCATGGAAAACACAAGAAATTTGGTCGCTAAAGTGGCCTGTGCTGCGAAGGAATATTCGCCGGGGCGCATCTCAAGTTCGCCGTTGCTCGGTTTCGGCAGCCCTTCTATACTCCGCCGCCCACTCCGGGCCGTATCGCAACCATCGTCTACAAATTTTTTAAACTTGAATCTGGCTTTCAAAAAAAGTCGAAGTGCCCCAAGCTCTCGCGATAGCCAACAGAGCGATGCAAGTGCGCGCCGGCTCTGGTCGGATAAAATTACTCTTCGCATTCGGTCCGTCGTCGCAATTCTTGCAATGGTTTTGCTTGTCAGCCACTTTGCAAACCGCAGTAGCCAACCGCTTCACCGACCTGTTTCTCGAACAGTCTACAAACCTGTAGTTCTTCAAGAGCCCCTTTCCGGCTCGGTTGATGAAGCTTCGGTCGCTGATTTTGAAGAGCGAATTAGTTTCACCGTGCCGCACTCGATCAGTTCGATTTCGATAGCCGGCGATCGCATTCGGCATTGGACGGAGGGCGGTTTTGAAGTGTTGCACATTCTCGGTGACGTTCGCGTTAAACAAGCTTCGTTCGCCGCGTCGGCAGGCGAGGCGATTTTATGGGTTGAAATCCCCGAAGACAAAAACGATCCGACGGCAACGCATCGAGTCCACGTTTATCTAGAAAATAATGTTGACGTGTCGCTGTCGACTCAAGACAACAATCAACCGGTCGACCGAATCAAGGATCGAGCGTGGTTTGGTCGTTTAAAAACAGCGGGAACGGTGGACCTGAGTCGAGCGACTTCGCCGTTGACGGGGGCGCCCCCAGCGATTATTGAAAATGCTCGGCTGGCGCGAAGTCAAAATTCAAACGGATCGATCCAGCAAGCCAGCTTTTTCGCCATCCCGATTGATCAAAATGGGAACAGCCGCCGGAACGATGGACTGGTTTGGGTTGAAGATAATCGAGCGGAGAATTCGGTTTTTGCTCAGCGCCCGCAAACGGTTGTCAATCCACAGACCGGTCAGTTACAAACCATTGTTCCCGATGTGCAGGCCCCAGCGACGCCCGATTTTCAGCCGGGAAGTCCTTATTCTTCGCCCGGTCAGCCCAACGTCAATCGATCGCCGTTCCGAATTGATGTTGTGCCACGCGACCCGACGATCGGGATGAACTTTAAAAACTTTATCAATCCTGCCAACCCGAACGAACGTGTTTCGATTGCGACCGGGGGTGTGCGATTGTCGATTGATTCGGCCGCGATCGCCGATGCGGAAATTTTCCAAGGAGACGGCGACCGAAAGCTGTACGTCTTGGCCGACAACGTGGTGGCTTGGCAGTTAACGCTGCCCGACGGCTCGCAGCGAAATCAATTGTATTTGGAAGGTGATGTTGTATTTTCCAAAGGAAGCCGAGTCATTAACGCGCGGCAAATGTACTACGACGTGGAAACTCAGCAAGGCACGATTCTAAAAGCGGACATGCGAACGACGGCCAGCGGTGTGAATGGGCCGGTGCGGATCAAGGCCGACGTGATTCAGCAGCTGGACGAAAATCGATTGAACGCTTTTGGCGCCGCGATGACAACCAGTCGCCTTGGCGTGCCGCGGTACTGGTTGCAGTCGGAATCGATTGGTTTGCAGCAAGTCGCGCCGGCTCAACCCGGGCTGGTTTTTGATCCTGCCAACGGCGTCGCCAGCAGTCGGCTGACCGATGGCTTGGGCGGTTTGGCTGATTTGGAAGAACCCGAAAGCCAATATGTTGTTGACGGGCAGAGAAACCGAATTTACTTTGGCGGGGTTCCTGTTTTCGCTTGGCCACGAATTCGGACCAGCTTAAACGATCCAACTTTGTATTTGGAAAGTTTCAATATCAACAACGATCGAATTTTCGGCACCCAGATTCGAACTGGCTGGAACCTGCATCAATTGCTTGGGCTGCAGCGCCCCGAGGGCACGCGTTGGATCGGCAAATTAGATTATCTTTCTGAGCGAGGTCTGGGGTTCGGCACGGAGTCGGAATATCAGCGAGACGGATTCTTGGGCGTGCCGGGGCAAGTTGCTGGGCGGTACGAAAGTTGGTTTATTAACGACCGAGGTACCGATTTTTTAGGGCGAGATCGAGTGGCGTTGACGCCTGAGGAAGAGTTTCGCGGCCGGTCGGTGTTGAATCATCGGCATAATTTTGGGCCCGGATATCAGCTGCGGGCGGAGTTCGGGTATATCTCGGATCGCAACTTTTTGGAACAGTTTTACGAACGAGAATGGGACACTTACAAAGACGCGACCACAGGTTTTTGGCTGGAACGAAATGTGGGAACGCGGAGTTTTAATCTTACGGGCGACCTTCAGGTAAACCGCTTTTTCACTCAGACCAGCGGACTCAAGTTTGACCAGTTTACGCTCGGCCAGCCGATCTTAAACAACCGCGCCATCTGGCACGCTCATCATCACGCGGGCTATCAGCGAATCAGGCAAGCCAGTACACCGACCGATCCGGTGGACGCGGCCAAGTTTGATCCGCTGGCATGGGAAGCCAATGTCGATGGGTTTACAGCGGGAACTCGACAAGAAATTGATTTTCCGATGCAGATCGGGCCCGTCAAACTCGTACCTTACTTGTTGGGTGACATAAGTTACTGGCAGGAAGCACTCGATGGCAACGATTTGTTGCGGACCTACGGCCAGACGGGAGTCCGAGCTAGTTTGCCGATGTGGCGAGTGGATCCGTCGATCAAAAGTGTGCTGTGGAACGTCGATGGGTTGGCTCATAAAATCTCTTTGGACGTCGATGCATTTTTTGCTGAGGCGTCGCAGGACTTGGACGAACTGGCGTTGTACGATCCGCTGGACGATGACGCGCAAGAGCACTTTCGGCGCAGGTTTGCATTTGACACCTTTGGGATTGTTCCTGGATTGAATGTGCCGCTTCGATTTGACGAGCGAAATTTTGCATTTCGATCGGGCGTGCAAGGCAACGTGACTGGGCCTCGCGAAATTGCGGACGATCTGATGGCGGTCAAATTGGGGGCCAGGCAAAAATGGCAAACCAAACGCGGATTACCCGGGCGGCAACGCATTGTCGACTGGATTACGTTTGACACTCAAGCCATTTTGTACCCCAAAGCCAACCGAGATAATTTCGGTTCGGACTTTGGCAACTTGGACTACGATTTTCGTTGGTACGTTGGCGATCGATTGTCGCTGGTGTCTGACGGGTACTTTGATTTCTTTTCGCAAGGGTTGCGTACCGCCAGTTTTGGTGCCAACATCAGTCGACCGGAAGTGGGTAATGTCTATGTTGGTTTTCGAACGATCGAGGGGCCGATCAGCAGTAATATTCTCTCGGCGGCTCTGACGTATCGGATGAGCGATCAATGGGGGGTGGAAGCTGGTGGGCAGATCGATTTTGGGGAAACGGGCACGATTGGGCAATCGCTGAGTCTGGTGCACATCGGGGAATCATTTTTGTGGCAGTTTGGCTTTAACTTCGATCACAGCCGCAACAATCTTGGAGTCCGGTTCGGGTTTGAGCCGCGTTTTACCAAACGGCCACGATTGTTTCGACCAGGAGGAGTACCCGTTGGCCCGGCTGGAGCGAAATGGCTGGAGTAGTTGGGTAGCTGGGGATTTGATATCTGAAATGTGAAATGTGAAATGTGAAATGTGATATGTGATATGTGATATGTGATATGTGATATGTGATATGTGATATTTGATATTTGATATTTGATATTTGATATTTGGCATTTGGCATTTGGAAT
>CAZROJ010000071.1:17222-21715 GCA_964601665.1 uncultured Pirellulaceae bacterium | reverse complement strand
AATCATGGCAAAAATCAACATCCGACCACTTGATGATCGCATTGTCGTCGAACCAATGGCCGCCGAAGAAACAACCGCTGGTGGCATCGTTCTTCCCGGAGCCGCCCAAGAGAAGCCTCAGCGCGGAACTGTGGTTGCAGTTGGCCCTGGCAAATTGTTGGACAGTGGCGAACGTGGCGAGCTGTCCGTTTCGGTTGGCGACGAAGTTATCTTCGGCAAGTACGGCGGCACCGAGCTGGAGGTCGAAGGCAACGATGTCAAGATCCTTCGCGAATCAGACATTTTGGCCAAGGTCGTTTAAGCAAACCAGCGACGCCGCAAGGCGGCTGACTGCTTGAGACTTCTATTTTCAAATAAAAACTCGAGGCTCCATTTCGGTCTCGCATCGATAACAAGGAATATACCTGATGGCTAAACAACTGCTATTCGACGATCACGCCCGGGCACGAATGCTTCGGGGTATCGATACACTGGCTGACGCCGTGGCAGTCACCATGGGCCCGACCGGCCGCAATGTGATTATTAACAAGTCTTTCGGTGGCCCAACTGTTACCAAAGATGGTGTCACGGTTGCCAAGGAAATCGAACTGGAAGACCGCTTCGAAAACATGGGCGCAAAGCTCGTCGTTGAAGTGGCTCAAAAGACCTCCGACTTGGCGGGTGACGGAACCACAACGGCCACCGTTTTGGCTCGAGCGATCTTCAAAGAGGGTCTTCGCAACATCGTCGCTGGTTCAAACCCAACGGCAGTCCGCCGTGGAATTGACGTAGCGGTCAACGCAGCAGTTGAACAATTGACTGACTCGGCCAAGGGCGTCTCCAGCAAGGACGAAGTCACCAACGTCGGCGCGATCAGTGCCAACAACGACAAGGTTATCGGCGAACTTTTGGCCGAAGCTTTGGAACGCGTTGGCAAGGACGGCGTGATCACGGTCGAAGAAGGCAAAACTGCCGACACGACGGTTGAGTACGTTGATGGGATGCAGTTCGACAAGGGCTACATCTCGCCTTACTTCGTCAACAACCCGTCGGACATGTCGGTCGATATGGACAACGCCAAGGTTTTGATTTTTGAAAAGAAGATCAGCAACATTCGCGACATCGTCCCGATCTTGGAAAAAGTCGGCCAAACGGGCCAGCCTTTGTTGATCATCGCCGAAGACGTTGACGCTGAAGCTTTAACGCTGTTGGTCGTTAACAAGCTTCGCGGCACGCTGAACGTCTGTGCTGTGAAGGCTCCTGGCTTTGGCGATCGTCGCAAAGCGATGCTTGGCGATATTGCTGTCCTGACCGGCGGAACTTTGATCAGTGAAGACCTTGGCATCCAGTTGGAAAACTTGGAAATGTCTCACCTGGGCACCGCTAAGAAACTGACGGTTGACAAAGGCAGCACCACGATCGTTGAAGGTTCTGGTTCTCGCCAAGACGTTCAAGCTCGCGTTGATCAAATTCGCAAACAGATCGAACAATCCGACAGCGAGTACGATAAAGAAAAACTGCACGAGCGTTTGGCTAAGTTGGCCGGTGGCGTGGCGGTTGTCAGCGTCGGTGCGGAAACCGAAGCGGACATGAAGCAAAAGAAGGCTCGAGTTGAAGACGCTTTGCACGCGACGCGTGCGGCGGTCGACGAAGGCATTTTGCCAGGCGGTGGTGTTGCTCTCTTGCGTTGCAAAGAAGCCGTTGCTGCCTCTCGCAAGTCAGCCAAAGGCGACGAAAAAGTGGGCGTCGATATCGTTTTGGCGGCATTGGATGCTCCGATTCGCCAGATCGCTGCCAACGGTGGTATCGATGGTTCGGTCGTTGCGGACATCGTTTCAGGCAAGGGCAAGAACACCGGCTACAACGCTTTCACTGGCGAATACGTTGATATGTTCAAGGCGGGCGTGATTGACCCAGTCAAGGTTGTTCGAACCGCGTTGGCCAATGCGGCCAGCATCGCGGGACTGCTGCTCACAACCGATGCGATGGTTTCTAACTTCGAAGACGAAGACAAAAAGAAACGCCGCGTCGAAGGCGTTGTTGCCTAGCAGCCCGACGTAATTGAAAACGAACGACGGGCCGCTTGTTGCAAGTGGCCCGTTTTTTCAATCCTGATTTGAATTCATCAACCGGCCAGCCTCTATCGCATCAAGCTGGCCGCGACTTTGATTCACGCAAGAACAACATGGCCGCTGGCGGGATGCTGCGGCGATTTTAAAAATACGGAACTCCCATCATGGCAAAACGCGACTATTACGAAGTGCTAGGAGTTTCGCGCGATGCCTCCGAACGAGAAATCGCCAAAGCTTACCGAAAACTTGCCGTCAAATTTCACCCGGACAGTAACCAAGGCGACGACGAAGCGAACCAAAGATTTAAGGAAGCGGCCGAGGCGTACGAGGTCTTGAACGACGCCGAAAAACGAGCCCGATACGACCGACACGGTCACGCGGGTGTCGATGGGGCAGGGCAGTTCGGTTCCGCCGAAGATATTTTCTCCGCCTTTAGCGAGATGTTCGGCGGCGGTGGTGGAGGCTTCGGAGACCTGTTTGGCGGCGGTGGTCGACGATCGCGACGCGGTGCTGATGTCCGTGCCGATGTCAAACTAACGCTCGAAGAAGCGGCCAGTGGCGTCGAGAAATCAATTTCCTTCAACCGGAACGAACACTGCGAAACTTGCCACGGCTCGGGCAGTAAACCGGGCAGCGAAGTCGCTCGCTGTCAACAATGCGGCGGTCGCGGCCAAGTCCTTCAATCGGCCGGTATCCTTCGCGTGCAAACGACTTGCCCAGTCTGCCGAGGAGCCGGGCAGATCATCGTCGACCCGTGTACCGATTGCCGCGGAGCCGGGCAGATTGTTCGTAAAGTTGACTTGGACGTATCGATTCCCGCCGGTGTCGATGACGGCATGCGAGTGCGAATTGGCGGCGAAGGCGAACCCAGCGGTAGCGATGGCCCCAGCGGTGATTGCTATGTTTTCATTTCCGTCAAACGCCACAAGCTGTTTCATCGCGACGGCCAAAACTTGATTTTGCAAATGCCCATCAGCTACACCCAAGCGGCCTTGGGAGCGGAAATCGAAGTCCCCACTCTGAATGGTCGCGACAAACTCAAGATCACTCGTGGCACCCAGTCGGGCGAAGTCTTCAAACTGGCAGGACGCGGCATGCCTAATCCCAAAGGCGGATTGACGGGCGACCTGCTGGTTCAAACGTTCATCGAAACTCCCAAAAAGATATCTACCGAACAAGAAGAACTGTTGCGAAAACTAGCGGAACTCGAACAAACCGAAGTCTTGCCCGAACGCAAGAATTTTTTGCAGCGAATCACTGATTACTTTGCTTCGGCCGAGTAGTCAACTTCGACCTGTTATTGTCATTTCATTTGGTCTCCAACTTTAGATTTTTGTTATGAGCGAAGAAAACGAACCCGTCGACGCAGAATTGGTTGACGCGGGGGCTGGAACGCCGACTGCCGATCTTGAAAACGTTGATGCAGCAATGGAAAACCAACCCCAAGTCGAACTGTCCGAAGTGGATCAGCTGAAGGCCCAGTTGGCCGATGCTGAAAAACGAGTCCTGATGGCCCAAGCCGACTTGGACAACTTCCGCAAACGCAACCGCCGCGAAATGCTGGACCAAGTCAAATACGCTTCACTCGGCCTGATGAACGAACTGCTTGAATCGGTCGACAACTTGCAGCGAGCCATCGAGGCTTACCAGCAAGACCCCAACGGCGATGGCTTGGCCCAAGGCGTGGCGATGGTTTCGTCTCAAATTTCAAAGGCACTGGAAAATCACGGCTGTAAAAAAATTGAAGCCGTCGGAGCTCCGTTTGACCCGAATCACCATCAAGCGTTGCAAATGCAGCCCAGTGACGACCACCCCGCAAACACGGTTATGATGGACCTTCGGCCGGGTTTTCTTTTGCATGATCGCCTGATCCGACCCGCTCAGGTTTTCGTGAGCACTGGCGCTGCGAAAGAAGCGTAACGTCTACTTTGCATTTGGCCCGCGGGTGGAGCCAAAAATTGAAACCTCATTGACAATGTCTCAAAATTAAGTCGAACCACCATGCCAACCTACGATTATCAATGCAGTGCATGCGAGCATGAATGGGAATTGTTTCAACGAATCACCGAGGATCCGGTCAAGACTTGTCCCGCCTGCAAAAAAAGAAAAGCGGTCCGGCAGTTCGGAACCGGCGCGGCGATCGTGTTCAAGGGCAGCGGATTTTACGAGACAGATTACCGCAGCGAATCTTATAAAAAATCGGCTGAAGCGGACAAGAAAAAACCGTCCAGCAGCTCGGACAGCAAGTCGGAAAAATCGGACTCAGGCTCAACCAAGTCCGACTCCAAACCGACAAAGAAATCCGACTCCAGCGATTGATCAGTAAAAACGAGGGTTCGCGCCCGAAAGTCGCATTTGGCGTTTGCAAGCCAGCAAAATCCGGCGTGGATTAAACTACATCCCGCGTGGATCCACCACAACGGCCGTGAGTCACCGCCCGAC
>CAZROJ010000071.1:0-17122 GCA_964601665.1 uncultured Pirellulaceae bacterium | reverse complement strand
GCTCTTTCGCAGCAACTCTTCGGCGCCTTGTTCCATCAAGGCTTCGGCGACTTGAACGCCTAGATCACCGGGGCGATCGACTGGCCCCGCGTTGGAACATTGAATTCGCGTTTGTCCGTCTCGGCTGAGCACGACACCCGTCAGCTGCACGACTTGCGATTGCACTTTGGTCACCGCACCGACCGGAGCCAAACAACCGGCGAACAAGCGTCGCAACATCGCCCGTTCCGCCATCGCTCGGCAAAAGCTGTCATCATCATTGAGCACCTGTACGGCCGCGATCGTTGCCGCATCGCTGGCGCGAACCTCCAAGCCCAACGCGCCTTGACCGACTGCCGGCAGCAATTCATTTTCGTCAAACGCGTACGTGATTCGATCAGCCAAGCCCATTCGGTTTAACCCGGCACAGGCCAGAATGATCGCATCGAAGCCTTCGGTCTCCAGTTTTTTAAGACGCGTATCAACATTCCCGCGGATGTCAAAAATATTCAGGTCCGGCCGGAGATGCAGCAGTTGAGCGGCGCGTCGCACGCTGCCGGTGCCAACTTTGGCCCCATTGGGCAGCGAAGCCAGATCCACAACACCGTCTCGACCGACCAATGCGTCCGCGGTTTTCTCGCGAGGTGGCACGGCGGCAATTTTCAGTTCGGGATGATCTTCGGTCGGCAGATCTTTCAAGCTATGAACCGCCAGATCGATTTCTGAATCTACCAAGGCATGCTGCAGCCTTTTGGTAAACAAACCTTGGCCGCCGATCTGAGCAAGCGGGCCCGTCCGCACGTCACCCTCAGTTTTGATTTCGATCAATTCAACTTCATTCCCCAGTTTTTCCAGCTGAGCCTTAACCCAGTTGCTTTGCGTCAGAGCGAGTTTACTGGCGCGGGTACCGAGTCGAATGGTTGGATTTGGCATGACGATTGGTTGGCCTGTCGAAATTTCTCAGTTCAAGAATCCGAGAATTGTAGTCGGAATCTCATCGCGTGGCTAACGCCAATCTTCGCCCTCGGCCTCACCCTTAGTGCTTTGTTCCAATTGAAAATTCGGATTGGCGCTTTGAGCGGTTTTGGCGATAGCCACGGTTGTAGTGAGATAACCCAGGCTATCGCCACACCGGCTAACCCTAAAATCGAATGGGAACGCCGCACGAGTCTTGCTCAAGTCACCTCAGACTTCAACCCAGCAAAGCTAATTCGGCATCAATTCTTTCAGCGCGTAAACCAAATCGATTCCGGCAGGAAAACCCAGCAAACGACTCATCGAAAAAGCTACCCGCGGCTTCATTCCCCCGTTATCGAACACCAGCCCCGCGCGCCACCACCGCAACAAAAACTGCGGCCGCGCCGTTCTTCTTCAGAACCTTCGCCAATTCGCTGACCGTGGCACCGGAGGTCATGACATCGTCGACGATCAAAATGATTTTGTCACGAATGTCATGGCGCGAATTCATTTCCAAGGCACCGACAATGTTTTTGCGTCGTTTGGTAATTGAAAGCCTTCCTTGTTTTTCTGTTTGGCGAATAAATCGAACATGGGACCGCGACGCTTTGACGCCGATATCTTTGGCAATGGTTTCAGCCAATAACTCTGCCGCACAAAAACCACGTTTCAATCGTCGTTTCCAGAACGTTGGCACCGGCACGATCAAATCAATTCGCTTGGTCCAAAATTGTTGGCTCAACTTCCACGCGATCAAGTGAGCCAATCGTACGGCCACATCATCGATGTGTTGATTTTTCATTTGGATCACTAAATCTCGCAGCAAGCCATCGTAGTTCCCCAAACAAATCGCGCGATCAAAACGCAACCGCGCGTTTCGACATAACCAGCAGCCGCCACCCAATGGGTTCGCCGCACGCATTTCAGCCCCGCAAAAATTGCATTGCAATCGAGACTCGAGAGCGAGTTCTTGCCAACAGTCAGCACACCATTGTTTTTTTAGATTTTTGACAGCGCGGTCACCTGAATTTTTTAACGCTCGCTTCGAAAATTCTGGAGCGTTCGGAGGTCGGATTTTTTCGCAACGGAGGAACGAATCGGCGAAAACGGGAACTTCACAGACCGTGCAATAATCAGGGAACAAGGCGGCGAGCATTGCATCAAAAAGTTTTTTGGCCACGACCGATTGCCCCGATGAAATAGAATTTGTAGCCCTTCACGGGTTCGGCCCGAAGAACCCAATCTCACTCAACTTCCCAAGTTGTTAGCCTGAACCACGCCAGCGATTTACCCCAAAAAGGCGCCTGTCAGAATCGAGTGTATGATGCTACTTCACGCTTGCGATTCGGAGAATCCAGCGACAATGGCCATCGACGGCGACTAATTTTTTGACGACTGCCAACAGTATAGCGATTTTCGAAGTCTAAAATGCCAAACCCTCAGCCGGAAACTGGCGTCGGCGGAAACACCCAATTTTTCTACAATCGAGCCTTATCGATTACGGCACGAACAATTCCGCTGGCCGGCACTGAAACTGAATCCCATCAATCCCATGACGATCGTCGATCGCTATCTTTCAGCCGTTTTTTTAAAAACATTTCTTGTTTGCTTTTTAAGCACCGCAGGTCTGTTTACCGTTGTGCATCTATTCAGCAACTTGGACGAGCTTAACGAGATCGCCAAGAAGGTTGGCTGGAGTGTGGTTTTTACGGAATTCTATTTGCCAAGAGTCGCCGAAATCTACGACAAATCGGCAGCCATCATGACTTTGATTGCCGCTGTGTTTGCCGTTAGTTTGCTGCAGCGACGGCGCGAAATGACGGCCATCGAAGCGGCCGGTCTTACAAAGCAGCGAATCCTCCGGCCGATTTTTATTTTGGCGGCAATCCTGATCGGTTTGACGATTGCCAACCGAGAAATCTTGATCCCGAAGTTCAAGCAACAACTGGCTCGCACGCCGCAAAGCTGGGGCGAAGCTGGCCATACAAAAATGTCCATCTATACCGATCCCAATAACATCTCGGTTCGCGGGGACCGTTTTTATCTGGCCGACCATCGCGTGGCCAATATTGAAATCGAGTTGCCCAACAACATGGTTACTGCCGCGACGCCACCTTTGAGAGCCCAGTCTGGCTTTCTTCGTGAAAAAACCGATTGGAGCCCCGCTGGATTTCTGTTGGACAAAGTGACCAGCAATATTGCGAGTGTCAAACCGCTCCCGACTAAAGACAAAAAAGAACAGTTTGTCTTTTTGCCCCACGAAACAAACTGGCTCGCCCAAGACCAGATTTTTGTCCGCTGCGAATTTACACCGGATGAAATCGCTTACGGCGACAAGATAGTCAGCTACCGCTCAACGTCCGAAATGGTCATCGCCGCCGCCAAACCAAAACGCTGGTTTACCCGTGGCCAATATGTTGGCATCCATTCTCGATTGGTTCGCCCGATTTTGGATTTCACGCTCTTGCTACTTGGACTACCCTTGGTGATCGGCGGCATCGAACGAAACGTTTTTATGTCCGCCGCAAGATGCTTTGCAATTGTCGGCATCATTCAACTCGTTTCACTGGTCTGCTATTCATTGGGTGCGTCCAGTTTGATTCGGCCCGCTGCACTGGCGGTTTGGACGCCGATCTTAATCTTCGCTCCGGCGGCCATGATTGCCATGCGTGGCCTTAAACGCTGAAATGCTGTAGCCAACTCCAAACGACCTGCCGACGGCATTTATTTTTTTGAACGAGAAACTTCGCCGGACTTTTGGTACGGCTGGAGCGCTGGATCACCAATCAAGATGTAGAGAAATCGATTTTGTGGCACTCGTGTTTTCTTCAGCTCAGCGGTGCCCAAGATGAAATCACCCGACTTTGCCTGACGAAAATCAATCAAACCATTGATCAGTTCTTGATAGCTTTGCCCTAACGTTTTACCGCCGATCACCGACTCCAAAACTGGAAACAGGTGCGGAAAACCCGCGCTGAGTCGCTGGTGTCCGAAAGCCACAACCGCTCCGCTGTCGATCGCTCGCAACGTAAAAGCGTCTCGTTTTTCAATCTGGTAACCACCCGGAGCTTCTCGCATTGCCGGCAGATCTGAATTCGTCGGTGACGCAGAGAAGCATGACCCGGTCAGGAAAATCTTTCCATCGAGCCTTTTGGGTAAGTGATCAATGTCGACACTGCATGACATCCCCGGCGTTCCATGACCATGCATGATGACCAGCGAAGCGGGCTTGATTGCCGATTCGGGCACCATCGCGTCGCTTCCTTCAAAACGTTTTCCCCGGCGAGTCACATTCCAAATATTCTGGCCGTCCAATTTCGGGGCCGCGCTGGCTTGCGGTTTGTAGATCGCCAAAACAGGCATCGTAACTTTTTGCTTCGCGAACATCTTTTTTAAGATGCCAGCCTTCTGCAACGACCGAGTCTCGGTCGAATTTGGCACTTGGCTGATTGCAACCGGCTTAAGATCCGCTCTGTCCTGCGGCTTCCAAGCAATCGATTGGTCGACCAGTTTCGCAAACGACGCTTCATTGCTGGCCAACAAAAAACCTGGCAACGCATCCAACTGCGGATCGTCATCCAAAGTCGACAGCAACTCCCAAATCGCCAATACCGTGTTTTCGCTGTACGAACTTAGCCGGGGTGCGATCGCCACAAACCTTGCCTTCGACTCGATCAGTTGCAATCTTACGGCTGCCAACTTTGCCGGCTGACTATCTAAAGACGACAAATCCTCGACTTTCAAAATAACTCCAGCGTGGTGCTTGGCCAGACGCTGCAAAGAGTCTAAAAAGCCATCGCTGGTATGATCTGTCAAAATCACATAACGCGTGCCGGCTACCGGATGAGCGGAAGTCTTAAGAATGTATTCAGAGTTTCTCGCCTGTTGACGCTGGGGCGGATTGTTGCGATCGACTCGAGCAATCGCGTCGATCGAAGGAATCGTTAGCTTTGGCTGACGCCGTGGATTCGCGCCGACTTTTGACCCATCGGCAGCGATCCCGAATCGGGCGCGAAAGCGAACAATTTCTTCCTTTGAAACACGCTCGCTTTTATCCGCATCCCAGCGAGAAAACTGTCTCTGATATTTGGTCCCTTTGACTTCGCTTGCCGTTAACAAACCATCCTGATCTGTGTCGTGCTGTTGCAAAATCGCAGTCACTGAAGGAAGCGAGTTTTGGCCGCAACAGACTGTTGGTCCGGCCAGCAGGATGAACAGGATCAACGGCAAGGCTAACTTGTGACTCATACGACAACTCCTTAAATTGCAAACGCTCGACGAAGAGTTCGCCGAGCCAAAACGACCTTTGAGACAAAATTTGGGGCGGCTTAAATTTTTGCCCAAAAAAATAACCCAAGCAATCCAGACGAACAAATCAAACGCGGAAACGATGGGTACGAAGCATCAACGTAAGATCTCAAAGGTCGAAAAATCGCCAACCGTTTTTGCGAAATGCCATTCGACTTCGATGATTCGAATGCGCGGATTGGTATTAACTTCGTCAGGCAGTTGACGAATCAAGTCCTCGTCACCTTCGACGACCACCTTGACTCGCCCATCGTTCAAATTCTGAACCGTTCCGACTAAACCCAGTCGCCGGGCAGCTTGCTGAGTCGCAAACCGACAGCCGACCTGTTGCACGGTGCCTGAAAAATATGCCGTGGCACGGATCATTTGAACCGACTCGCCAACAACCAGCCTAGCCACCGGTGACCATTTGCATCACCCACACGCCAACGATGTTGGTCAAAATGAAAACGTAAGCGATGAACGAAATGAAGCCCCACGGAAGTTCCGAGAAGTCAATTTTTTTGTCAGCCATAGGATTAATACCTTGTTTTAAAAATGCTTCGTTGACGATTCGTTACCCCACCCATTGTCTTGGATCCACCACGTCAACGGTCCTTGATTCTAGTCTACTTTTTTGTCCAGACACAGTTCACCAGACACAGTTCAGCAGACAAATCGCGCCAGATAGTTTGGCACTCGACTGCCGAGACCTTTTTCCCCGTCAACAGCCCTCGGATGCCAGACCGGCGGTCGGTCAAACTTTTAACGTTTCCTGCATTTGACCAAAAAGACTCTCGCTAGAAACGCAAATAAAATCCGGCTTCATCAGATCCAGTGGCTCGCCCGAAAGCTGGCCGATGGTCGCGCCGCCCTCGGTCGCGATTAGATAACCGGCAGCCACATCCCAGACTTTCAGATTATTGGCCCAGTAGCCATCCGATCGCCCACTAGCGACGTAGCTCAAATTGAGTGCCGCTGAACCTAATCGTCGAATTGTGCCCGCAGTCTCCAACAAATTCAAAAACTGCTGCACTTGGCGATCCTGCCGAGTCACTCCTTTGGCGAAACTTATAATCACCATGGCTTTTTCGATCGCGTCACAACCACTGGCAGAAATCGCTTGACCGTTCAGCGTGGCTCCTTGCCCTAAAATCGCTTGATACAGCTCTTCCATCACCGGATCCCAAACCACGCCCACGATCGGCTGTCCGTTATACAACAGGCCGATGGAAACGCTGAACGAAGGCATTTGGTGGACGTAATTGGTTGTGCCGTCCAGCGGATCCACGACCCAACAAAGCGGGGATTCATCCGGCGTCTGTGGCAAAACATGGTTGCCTTCCGCCGGATCATCTTCTTCGCCCAAAAATCGATGGCCTGGAAACGCGGCCGACAAATGCCGTTCAATCGCGTGCTGAGAAGCTAAATCGGCCTCGGTCACAAAGTCGCGATCGCCTTTTTCTCGAACTTTGGCCGTTCCCATCCGGTCGAGCAACTCTTGGCCACCGATTTTGGCGGCCGCCGCAGCGACCTGCAGAAAATCGTTGACGGCGAGGTCTTCTAAAGGGATTTGGGCAGCAGCAGACATCTTGGATTTCCGGTTAGACGTGATGTATCGATCAATTGTCTTAAAAAAAACGATCTCTGGAAAGCCGCCTCCCTTTGAACAGATGAACCGATTGGCTCATAATGACGTACACGTAAAGTATCGGATTGATTTAGCCGGAATTATCCTGCAAACGGTTTGCGGCAGGCAAACCTTTTTATTGCGTTAATTATGATTGCCGTTGGTTTACAAAGACCAGCCGGTCTCCGGTTTGTATCGTCCGCTGAAAAGGTTGGGTTGTTTGCCTGAGTAGCTTTTGCCGATTCGGTTCTCGAGTATTTATTTAACTGCTGAATTTTATTACATCATGGATTCAACCTTGTTTGCATCTGCCCTGTTGGCGCAAAACGCAATTCAGACCAACTGGATGACACCTGTTTGGCTGTTTTCAACCGGAATTGCGATTGGCTTCGTGATGTTTCTTTTGCTGCTGGTCAAAATTTGGATTGGCCGCCGCATCCCCGGACTGAACAAAATCTGGGAAAACACGACGTCTCGTATCGTGGCGGGCTCGTTGTTGAGCCTAGTTTATTTAGGACTGATCATCGGTTTGTTTTTTTGGCAGGCCGGTGCCCAAGAAGTCAAAAAGGAACTGCTGGTACTGATCGGAGTTTCGGTACCCATCGCGCTCACGATTGGCTTCGGAGCATGGGCTCTGATCAGCAAGCGTCAAATTGGCGAAACCAGCTCGATCGTCCGCGAAGGTTTTATGGGTTGGCTGAACTGGTTTTGCGTCGGCCTGCTCGTCTTCTCTGTCGGTGGTTACTTTCTGTCGCTGGCCAATGGGTTTGGCGTATTCAAACCGGTCGACGATCCGGTCGCTTTGATTGACTCACTGACTCGCCTGCCTTACGCCGGCACGACGACGGCCAGCTACACCATTCCGCCAACCAAAAAAGGCGAAACCCACTCAATCGATGTTAACTTTGAATCGGCCGAACTCAAGTTAATGGTTTACCGGGCCAATAAAAAACTCCTGCTGACACCCAACAAAGACCAACCGCTGGCTGTCTTTGATCTACCTGCCGCCACTGACTATTCGGTGATGTATCAATTCCGCGAAGGATCCCAAGGTCCCTTCAGTGCGACGCCCAGCGTAAGGAAGCTTGAGTTCACCAACCTTTCGGATTCCGAAGCGGAATTGGACTTGAAGATCACCGTGGGCCCCGTTTACGTCGAAGTGCTGATCATTCCCGTGTTGGCGATCTTGACACTTGCGACACTCGCCGGCTACCTCTGCCTTGCGACGATGTTCCCCAAAATTTTCGCCATCGCCCACGCGACCTTCAAAACGGAATTCAGCCAACCCGTTTATTTGCTGGCGTTTTTGATCGCCTTCTTTTTCATCGTGGGTTCGATCTACATTCCCTACAACACGTTCGGTGAAGACATCAAAATGTATAAGGATTCGGGCATCACTTTGCTGCGAGTCTTGGCGATCTTTGTCGCGATCTGGGCATCCAGCAAATCGGTCGCTGCGGAAATCGAAGGCCGGACGGCGTTAACGGTTTTGTCAAAACCAGTCGGCCGACGTCAATTCATCCTAGGCAAGTTCTCGGGTATCTCGCTGACGCTGGCCCTGTTTTTTATTGTGCTCGGCTTCTGGCTGATGGTCTGGATCGCCTACAAACCGCTCTACGATTTCCGCGAAAACGCCAAAGGCTTGGCCGAATGGACGCTCTGCTATCAAGAGTCCGTTCACGTGCTGCCGGGCATCTTCCTGTGCTTCCTAGAAGTCGTGGTCTTCGTCGCGATCAGCGTCGCCATTTCGACTCGCATGGGAATCCTACCCAACTTTTTGATCTGCTTTGCGATCTACGTTTTGGGACACCTTACTCCCTTGCTCGTGCAATCGTCTTCGATCGCATCGATTCCCACCGTTTCGGTGTTTGCCAACTTGATCGCGATCGTCTTCCCAGTGTTGAACCACTTTGACGTGCAAGCCGCAATCAGCACCAACGAAACCGTGCCTCTGGTCTACATCGGCTGGTCCATCATTTACACGGCAATCTACGGTGCCATGGCGATGCTGTTCGCGCTAGTGCTTTTCGAAGACCGTGACTTGGCATAGGTTTCGTGTCGCATCGAGCCCGCCCGCGGCTCGAACTTTCCATCGGATGGGCACTCCTAGGCTGCTTTGTCCAAAATATCGGCCAAGCTTTCAACGACTTCAGATTTCACTTCCGGCAAACTAACCGAATCCGCATTGAACAATCCAATCGGCCCTGCCGCTGGCTTTTGATTCCAAGCGTTCTGGCCGATCGAAGCGATCACTTTGTCGGCAATCTCGACCGCTTCAGCACCTTGCTGAAGGGTAACCGTCGGCTGGCTGCCGTCTCGAATCGCCGCCAACCAATCATTGTGCTCGTCCTCGATCGCGTTGGCCCGAGGCACATCGATTTCGCTCATCGGCAAAATCTTGCTGAACAAGTTCTCGCGAATAAAAGCTTGTTGATCCGGCGTGATGTCCATCAAGTTATAACGTCGTTCTTTGATCCAACTGGGAACCTTGACGAAGCTTACCTTGCTGTTGGCTAAATCAACTTTCGCGTAGCCGTCGCTTCCAAAAATCTCAAACGACCGTTCGGCAACCGGGCTGCAACGCGACGCGGTCAAGTTCGCAACGCCACCACCGGCAAACCGAATCGTGGCCTGCGAAAGGTCTTCGAAATCGCTCAGCACCGACGTGCCGGTCGCGTGAACCATCTCCACATCGCCATCAAACATCGAATTGACTAAATCGATATCGTGGATCATCAAATCGTGAACCACGCCGATGTCGGTTGAACGAAAGGTAAATCCGCTGGTTCGCGAAGCTTGGACAAACTTGGGTACGCCGACCAGCTTCAACGCCGCACGAATCGCTGGATTAAATCGCTCCACATGCCCGACCGAAACGACCGCGCCCGACTCTTCCGCACGACAAACCAGTGCCTGAGCGTCGGCGACCGAATCCGTTAATGGCTTTTCAACCATCGTGTGAATTCCCCGCCCCAACAAGTCGTTGGCGATGTCAAAATGAAATCGAGTCGGAGTTGCAACGACAGCTGCATCGATGTCGTCGACAATTTTTTGATAGTCGCAAACCACTTCCACATCGAATTGATCGATAATCGCCTGCTGCGCCAGTGGGCTCGGCTCGACAACCGCCACAAAATCAACCGCCTCGTTGGCTTGCAATAATCGCGTGTGAATTTTGCCCAAATGCCCGCCGCCGATGACAGCCAGTCGAGGCTTCGCTGTTTTTGGCTTGCGCTTCTTCGTTTGCTGGGTTGTCGTTTGAATTTGAGTCATCGTTAAGCCGCCTTTCTGGTTGCTTCGCGTCCACGTCCATGACGGCCAGCTTGCGAGGCGGCAATGGCGTTTAATAAGTGCTTGACTTCCGGTAGCAATTTACCTTTGGATTCGAGTATTTCCTCGCAGTTGGGCAACCCAACGCGGGCTCGATACATCAAACGATAAGTTTCATTGATCGCGTCGATCACATCTTTTTTGAAATCGTTTCTTCGCAGAGCAACAATGTTGACGCAGCGAGGACGAGCCGGACTGCCGTCGGCCAGCATAAACGGAGCCACGTCTTGAAGGACTCGACTGGCCGCTCCGACAAACGTGTAACTGCCAATGGCTGCGTAGTGAGTCACGGCAACCGAACCAGAGAGCGTCGCGTGATGTTCGACATGGACATGGCCGCCCATCATCGAACCATGTCCGATGATGACTTTATCGCCAATCATGCAATCGTGAGCGATATGGACATTGCCCATCAAATAACAATCGCTACCGACTCGCGTGTATCCGTCTTCTTTTTCGGTCGCTCGATTGATCGTGACGCATTCGCGAATCACGTTTCGATCGCCAATGACGACTTTGGTTTCCGAACCCTTGTAGCTCACATCCTGCGGGGCGCCGCCGAGCACTGCTCCGGGAGAAACGACATTGTCTTCGCCCAGGGTAACGTCACCGAGGATGGTAACGTTGTTTAATAATTTGCAACCGCGGCCGATTTTGGCTTTGGGACCGATCACACAAAAGGGACCAATCTCAACGCCGGGGCCAATTTCTGCTGCCGGATCTACACAGGCGAGTTTTGAAATATTCGGAGGCGTGGCATCCAGTGGTTGGGACACTGGTTTGTTTGTATCTATAGGTAAAATGTCCACGGTTTCTCAATTTATGCTGAAATGCGTATAGGTTTGGGTTGGGGGTTAGGTACGACAACTTGTTGAAGCAGAGCGAAAACCATTTGAGAGTTCAAACGATGGCCGCTTCGCGACGCGGTAAACTTTCCAACCAAATCCGCACCGGCCAGCGAAAAATCGCCAACCATGTCCAACATCTTGTGACGAGCACATTCGTCGGCGTAACGGAGAGGGTTATCGATGGGCCCGCGATCATCAAAGACAATAATGTCTTGATAAGAAACGCGTTCACCTAGCCCTTGTTTCTGTAACTGCTCGGCCTCGTGACGCAAAACAAACGTCCGAGCGTAAGCGATTTGATTTTGAAAATTTAGCGGATTGATCTGCGTGTTAAATACCTGCGTGCCAATCGCCGGGCATTCATAGCTCAACTGATATTCAAGCTCCATCTCGCCCGCAGCTGGTTCGGCCATGATCCACGAATCACTTTCGCCGACTCGAATTTCACGCTGCACTTCGATGACCGGCCGCAGCCCTTCCAGCGTGACGATTTCTACCGCCGTCAACGCATCCACAAAAGCGCCACTAGAACCATCGCAACCGGGCATCTCCGCTCGATTGACGACGACTTCGCAATTGTCAATTCGCAAACCCGCCAACGCAGCCAAAACGTGTTCGACCATTTCGACGGCCGCCCCATTGGCAACCAACGTCGTTCGGCGAGGCCCATTGATGCGGTTTTGAATCGCCGCCGCAATGCGAGGTTGCCCTGGCAGATCCGAGCGAACAAAGACGACTCCCGTGTCGACTGCTGCCGGCCGAAACGTAAGCATAATGTCTCGCCCACTCCAAAATCCGAATCCGGAAACCGAAGCGGGTCGAGCAATCGTAGTTTGTTTTCTAAAGGAGACGTCCAAGGTCACGCTTTCACAGTTTCACAGAATTCGCTGCTTATGCCACTTGGTCACACAGACCAGACAGCTGGAAAGGGGGGATCATCGCGCGAGCGACAAACGGCTAGTTACGTCGCATGAGTCCAGCGTCGGCAACCTTTGCCCCCACTTGGGACAAAATTGTGTTCGTGATGTCATTGACCGGATTGTGATAGACGACGCTGCTGTTGACGCGAGCCATCACCGACCCGGGTTGCTCAGGATCCATCTGCTGGCTGTTGTAACGCAACACGAGCTGCACGCCCTTGGCATCGCAATACTGTGCGATCAAATTTTTGACTTGCTGGTACGTCTGAAAGTGAAGCGTCGCTTCGCGTTCCATCAAGGCTTTCATTTTTTGGCTTTGATCGACCTGCAGACCGGCTGCTTTTTGAGCCAAATCAGTTTGAGCGTTTTTGAAGTCAACCGAATCCGGCTTGAAGTTCGCCTTGATGCCTTCTGCCTCTTGAGCGAGGCCTTGCTGAGCTTTCATCGAAGCGGTCTTAAAGGCATCGGCCTCTTGCTTGAGCCGTTCAAGCTCGGCCGCAAAGGTCGGATGCTGTTTGAAGATCATTCCCACATCAACAATCGCAACTCGAGTCTGCGCGTTGGATGTCGTAAGAAAGAACGTTAACGAGATTGCCAGACTGGCAAACGAAACTGCGATCAATCGCTTAGTATTCACTTTCAGCACTCCTTGCCGTAGGTGACAGGTCTTTTGATTCGGCAACAGCAATCCATTCGCTGAAAATATGCCGATTCAAAGTTGATGTCTTTTTGCGTCTTGTATTCTGCCTATTTACCTGTCTTGGGTAAATAGAAGTTTTTTGGTTTTTTCCTTAAGTCCACAAAAACGAATTTTTAACGCCAGCACTTATGTCTTATTGCCCATCAAAAATTTAGGCCCAACAAAAACGCTATGCCGATGTCGCGGAAAACATTTCGCGAAGTTCGTCTGCCAAATCTTGGTACCGCACGTACAACGACCGACAAAGGATGCTCAGATAAAAATTCAAACCGATCGACGGCAGCAATAAGAACCAGAGAAAAAAGCTTGTCTTGTCAGGAACGTCAGACCCTTTGCCTTTAACATTCGCGTTATTTTTGTTTTTCTGTGCCGCACCGTAGTCGTAGTTTCCGCCACCCAAATTAGGATTGCCGCCGGTCGCAACTTGAGCCCCCATGCTGCCCAGGCCAACCGGTGTTCGCTCGGGAGGCGCGAACGCTGTATTACTAGCAATTCGATTCGACACGGCGGGATTCACTCCGGCCATCGCTCGAGGATCACGAAGCGCATTGGCGATCATGTCCGTTGTCTCCGACGTTGACCTTCGCTGCTTGAGCAAGTTGTGTTGATCGTACAACTGCTTGCTGGCCGACTCCAGCTTGTCATAATTCGTTGCCAAACTTTGATTTTCTTGTTCAGCCCAAAGATTTTTTTGTTTCAGTCGCTCAATTTCTCGGTTGGCCAATTCCAACTGCCGATCCCGATTGTCCGCCACTGGCCCAAAATCATTTCGCCGAGAACCAAAGGGCTTTGTTTCCGTGCTGATGGGCCGCATCAGCGTCGAACCGTCTTTTGGATCGCTGACTCGCGAGGCCGCGTCGAGCTGATTCACTAACTGATTATTTTTCCGAGCCAAAAACGACTTCTCGTCGGCCAGCTTGAGCGATTCATCTTCCCAGCGTTTACGTTCGGCCAGTGCTTGCTGAGCCAAACGCTGGGTTTCTTCCAGCCTACGGCGCATTTGGGCCATTTCAAGAGTTTCCTGTTGCCGCTGTGGTGTTCTTTGCCCCAAAACGCTTCGGTCCTGTTCGCGGTCGAATCCGCGATCATTAAATCGCTCGTTCGGGTTCGAATCCAATTGCCTCGACGCCGAACTGTCGAAACGATTTTTTCGCTCCCAGTTTTTCCCCAGATTGTTTACCCCGCTCCCCTCTGGCTCAACATCAACACCGGGGTTCCGAAAGCCATCGTTCCCGTTGCCAAGCGGACGGCCAAAACCAGGATCAAAACCTGGATCAATGCCATCATTGGGCCGAGGTAAATTCGACGCCGATTTGCTTGCCGTGTTCCAGCTACCGCCAAAATCGTCACTACCTAAACTCCGGCCATCGCCGACACCTTCGGCCACAAATTCAACTTGGTCAAACTCGCCTCGCATATTGCTGGGCACACGAAACTGGTAGGCGTAATTATCCATGCGATCCAGCTGGTCAGCCGTCAATTTAAAACGCAGCTTGCGACTACCGGGCTCGATCGCCTCCGGCCAAATAAATTCGCCATCGGTACTCCTGCCTTTGTTGGCTTCGTGAAAGAAAGCGATATCACTCACGACATCGGTGCCCAACATTGCGTTTTGCCGGTTGCGGATTTCAACCGGCGCAACCAAAGTGCCGCCTCGCTTGACGCTTTCCAGATCTTCGGGTCGCAGCATCACATCAAACCGGATGCCCTGCGACGGCATCGCACTGGTCGGCTGCGGATTCGAAGCCCGTTCACTGCGACCGCCAAAGTTGGTCGTCTGCCCGCCCATGGACGCCGATCGAGACGTGATGGTCGACTGGTCGCCGAGCACTGACTCGGGCGTCGGCCAGTCACCCGCCGAATCGTCAGGCCCAGGCCTTTCGAATTGATTGTCGGTTCTAAACGCCGACATCGAGCTAGCTGCGGGCAATGAACGCAACGCCGGTCGCATGCTTGCCGCATCGTCCGCTGCCTGCTGACCCACGGCAGTCCCTGCCAAAAGAAAAATATTAAGTGATACCATCAGTCCATTCATGGAATCGCTCCGCCTACCTTTTAAAATGTTGATTTGGGGACAATGTTAACGTTACAGGTCATTCTGGACAAATAGCGAATTGGCGTAGACCAGCTGAAACTTGTTACCATGGACAGACCGTGCTAGCACAATTCAAACTTGGGCCTTGGCCAGAGCTTCTCTATTTTCAACTAAAATCAGTTGCGACGGATATTTCCGCCGCCGCAAAAATGAACCGCCACGCAATGCCCATCGTTACAAAGGCTGCACCATTTCCAAACCAACTGACCCACAAAAACGCGAAGCGACCGCCGGCGGGCCGACCAAGAATGTCAGTCTAAAGTCCCTCTTTCGCGTCGCCGTCGCAATCGCCACCGCAGCGGCGATTGCCTACCTGCTGTACAAATCAGCTGACCAGCTGACCGCCGAGAAAATTGATTTTGCAAAAATCGACTTCCGCTGGTGGGGTTTGGCGATCTTGGTTTATCTGGGTTCGATGATGTTGTCCAGCGTTTTCTGGCATCGTGTTTTGGTGGCTTTTAATCAAACACCGACATGGCGCAAATCCACGGCCGCTTTTTTCACCAGTCAGCTGGGCAAGTACGTGCCGGGCAAGGCGATGGTTGTCGTGATTCGCACGGACATGATTCGTGGCGACGGCGTGAACACCAAACCAGCCGCGGCCAGCGTTTTCGTGGAAACGTTGACATGGATTTTCACCGGTGCGGCGATCGCCAGCCTGTTGATGATTTTTCGGTTTTCAGAATTTCGAGTTTTACAAATCACCGCGGCCACGATGACAATCGTCGCTGGCGTTCTGACATGGCCGCCGGTCTTTCAAAAAATCGCCACTCGAATTAGCTCGATCGGCAAGAACAAAACAAAAAACGTATTCTCCGGGCTAACACTCAAAACCATGGCCACCGGCTGGCTACTGCTCGCGATCGGCTGGTGCCTGAACGGGGCAAGCCTGTGGCTGGTTTTAAAAGGCTTGCCCGCGACCGAAATTGTTTACGCTGATTACTGGCTGGCACTGGCCTGCGTTTCGTTGGCAACCGTCGCCGGATTCGTTTCTCTGCTGCCCGGCGGCATCGGCGTTCGCGAATTGGTTATGATTCCCTTGCTGGGGCCAGCCATTGGCCCAGTCAATGCCATCGTTGCGGCGGTCGTCGTCCGACTGGTTTGGCTCACCGCCGAACTCATTGGTGCTGGCGGCTTTTTCGCCGCGGGCAGATTGGACAGCAATCGCCTTGGAAAACCACCTAGCACTACCTAGACGCGACAATTTAAACGCGACAATTTAAACGCGACAATTTAACCGAGCCAGCCAAGTCTTCGCCTCACTGCCGAACCATTTAACGATTAGTCGCATGCCCGATCTTTCCATCATCATTCCAGTTTTCAATGAAGAAGATTCATTGCGAGAACTGCACCAGCAAATCACAGCCATCGAAACGCAAACGAAACAATCTTTCCAGTTGGTTTTTGTGGACGATGGCTCGAGTGATCAATCGTGGCCGATCTTGAAAGAGCTGGCCGATTCCAACGACAACATTAAGTGCCTGCGGTTTCGGCGAAACTTTGGCAAAGCCGCGGCGCTGCGAGCTGGAGCGGCGGAAACCACCGCGCCGTTGGTGATGACGATGGATGCGGACCTGCAAGACGACCCTGCTGAGATCCCTAAGTTTATCGAAGCGTTGGGCGAGGATTACGATTTGATCAGCGGCTGGAAAACGGTCCGCAACGATCCGCTGGGCAAGACGCTGCCGTCCAAGGTTTTCAACTGGCTGGTCGGCGTATTAACGGGTGTCAAGCTCCACGACCACAATTGCGGCTTCAAACTTTATCGTCGCGAAATTTTTGATGAAGTAAAACTCTACGGTGAAATGCACCGGTTCGTGCCGGTCCTCGCCACGGCCAAGGGCTTTCGCGTTCACGAAATATCGGTCAACCATCGGGCTCGCGAGCATGGCGTTTCGAAGTACGGTTTGGAACGATTACCGAAAGGATTTTTGGATCTTTTAACCGTAAGTTTCTTGACCGGTTACAATCAACGCCCGCAGCACGTGATCGGTGCCATGGGCATGGTGTCGTGCATTGTTGGCTCGATTGGCCTGACCTACATGACCATTTATTGGTTGTTGCGAATGACGATCCAAGCCTACGCCAGCTGGCCGCCACTGCACCAACGCCCGATGTTAATTTTTGCCTTGGGAGCCCTTTTGCTGGGCACACAATTATTGTGTATGGGCTTTTTGGCGGAACTGATTGTCAATCGAAATCAAGAAACTCGTGAACCGTATTCGATTCGAGAAAAAACCGGATAGCCAAGATTCCAAGATTCCAAGATTTGATATTTGATATTTGATATTTGATATTTGATATTTGATATTTGATATTTGATATTTCATATTTCATATTTCATATTTCATATTTCATATTTCATATTTCATATTT
>CAZROJ010000070.1:0-21744 GCA_964601665.1 uncultured Pirellulaceae bacterium | reverse complement strand
GGCATCTTGCCCGGTAGTTTCTCAATCGCCTTTCGCCTAAGTGCTTTTTGCCACAACGAATGAGCCGACGACGCTTGCCGCGGGCATTTTGAGTTCTGTAACAAGCCCTAAATTCAATTCGCCATTTGAGCCGAAAAACGAATCCAAATTATTTTTTTTCGAGCCCAATCCATTGGACAATGATTCACCTACCGTCTTTTTGATCGACGACGACACGTCTGTCAGGAAATCCCTGCAGATGATTCTGAACGTCGGCAGTTTTCACGTAAAACCATTCGAATCGGCGACGACTTTTCTGGAACAATACGACCCGCGAAACCGTGGCTGCATCCTCACCGATGTCCGCATGCCCGGCATGGACGGCCTGCAATTACTGGCTCGCTTGGCCGAGATTCACTGTACGTTGCCCATCATTGTTTTGACCGGACACGCCGACGTCAGGATGGCCGTTTCCGCGATGCAATCAGGTGCCTTTGATTTTTTAGAAAAACCCACCGACCCGAACTTGCTACGCAGCAAAGTCGACGTCGCACTGAAACATGACGCCAGCAATGCAGAAACCAAGCAAGAACAAGCCGAAATCGAATTGCTGATCAACTCGCTGACGACTCGCGAGCACGAAGTCATGCAACTCTTAATCAGCAGCAAAACCCCCAAAATAATCGGTAAAATTCTCGGGACCGCGCAAAGCACCATCCGAATCCAGCGGCAAAGTATCCTGAAGAAGATGCAGGCGGACAATGTTTCTGATCTAATCAGAATGCTAGGCAGGGCCGGCCGCCTCGAAGATTAAAAAGCTTCCCCCACTACACTCAATCGCGATGATGCTACAGGGTCGCAAGGCAATCGGGGACCAGCATTCAGATCTTGGGGTAAAGCGGGCGTTGCTGTTAGACAAATTTTTAAATCAACGCCAGCGTTCGCAAACCTAGATCCCCATGCCTCAACGCCCCGAATTTCTTTCGATTTACTACCGCGCCTTGGCAGATAACATGCCCCTTTCGCTGCTGGTAAAAGACATCCATGGCGAAATTCTTTTTGCCAACAAATCGTATCTCGAATTTAGCGACCGAAAACACAAGGACTTGGTCGGCACTAGCGACTACGACTTTGTCGCCCCTGAACTGGCCAAAAAATACCGCGCCAACGACGCGATCGTCATCGAATCCGCTCAAACGCTCTCCGGATTCGGAAAACATCAGACCAACGACGGCCAAACGTTGATGATGGAACATCGGCGCATCCCCGTCTGTGACGACGCCGGCCAAGTGATTGCAATTCAATTTTTGTGCTGGGATGTCACACAACAACAAGACACCGAAAACGCCCTCGCCAATGAGCGATTCCTGTTCAATTCGCTGTTAGAAGTCTTCCCGGATGCGATCTATTTCAAAGATCATGACTCTCGATTGACTCGGTTGAGTAAAAGCTTTGCTCAAAAGTTCGATCGTAAACCGTCTGAAATCATCGGCCTCACCGATGCCGACCTGTTCGCGCCCGAACACGCCAACAATGCACTCGCCGACGAACAACGTATTTTAGAAACCGGCCAGCCGATCAACAGCAAACTCGAATACGAAGTGTACCCCGACCAAGAACCGACATGGGCCAGCACCACTAAGGTTCGACTCGAAGACAACAGCGGTAACGTCATGGGAACCTTTGGGATTTCTCGCGACGTCACCGAATTGATGGAGTCTCGCAAGCAATTACAAGACGCGCTCGCCAGAGCCGACGATGCCAACCGAGCCAAAAGCGAATTCGTCGCCAACATGAGCCATGAAATTCGCACTCCCATGAATGGCATCATCGGCATGGCCAAACTGCTGTCCGAAACCAGCCTCAACGATACCCAATTCGAATACGTTGAAATGATTCAACAAGCTTCAGGTTCGCTGATGGGCCTTTTGAATGACATCCTGGACTTTTCAAAAATAGAAGCCGGAAAGCTTGAACTCGACCACATCCCGTTCAACCTATCCGACTCGGTCGGCAAAACAACCCAATCACTATCGACTAAAGCATCCGAAAAAGGCCTTGAACTCGCCTGCCGCGTTTCGCCGAACCTACCCGAACGACTCGTTGGCGACCCGCGACGATTGAGACAAGTGATCGTCAACTTGGTCGGCAATGCGATTAAGTTTACGGACATGGGCGAGATCGTTGTGGAAGTCGAGATGCAAGAACAAACCGGCGATCTGGTTAAGCTGCATTTCTCCGTCAGAGATACCGGCATCGGAATTCCCAGCAAAAAACAAAAACTGATCTTCGAAGAATTCAGCCAAGCCGATTCATCAACGACGCGGCGCTTCGGCGGCACCGGACTCGGCCTGACCATTTGCAAACAACTCGTTCAACTCATGCACGGAAGCATCTGGGTGGAAAGCGAAGTCAGCCAAGGCACGACGTTTCATTTTTCAATCCCCATGCGAATAGCCGCCGAACAACCATCCACCAGCCGCTTCAAGCTCGAATCACTCCAGGGCATCCGCACGCTAGTCGTCGACGATAACGCCACCAACCGACGGATCGTCGAGGAGATGATCAAGAGCTGGGGCCTGGTACCGACGAATGTCGACGGCGGCGTCTCGGCCATCACCGCGCTCCAAACCGCATCAAGAGCCGGTACGCCATTCCAATTGATTTTGTTGGACTGCATGATGCCGGGCATGGACGGATTTTCAGTGGCGGAATTAGTCTCGGGTAATCCCGTTTTTGCAAACCCGACCATCATTATGATTTCGTCGGCCGTCGGCTTGGGCGATTCCATTCGCTGCCAAGAAGCTGGCATCACGCACTACATGACCAAACCCGTCATTAAATCCGAACTGTTCGACGTGATCGTCGACGCACTGGGACAAGAAGACGCCAGAACGCGAAAAAAATCGACCACGCAACCCTATCGCTCCAGCCGTCCGCTCAACATTCTGGTCGTCGAAGATGACCCCATCAACCAACGAGTCGCCGTTGGTTTTTTAGAACAAGCGGGCCACCAAATCACCATCGCCAACACGGGCAAAGAGGCCATTACGATCGTCGATGAATTGGCCAATGAAAGAAATCAATCGTTCGACGTGATCCTAATGGATTTGCAAATGCCAGAAATGGACGGCCTGAAAACAACCGCCGTCATTCGCGAAAGAGAAACCAGTTCGGAGACGCGAGTACCGATCGTTGCTATGACCGCCGCGGCGATGAAAGGCGACCGCGAACGATGTCTCGCCGCCGGCATGGATGCTTACGTTTCCAAACCAATCGCGCTGGAACAACTTTTGCAGATCATCGAATCTCAAACCGGTATCGCTCGCCAACCCGAAACCCCTCCGTCAGCCCAAACCCCAGCCTCCGCGGCACCACCGCGCTCCAATTCCTCTGTGATCGACATCGCCACGGTGGCAGCCGAGTACCCTGGCGACCGTAGCAGTCTTAATAAAACGTTGGGGATTTTCCTCAAAGAACTCCCCCGCTTGCTGTCCGAAATGAGCGTCGGGCTCACCACCAACGACTTGGTGATCATCAAACGCACCGCTCATACGATTTTGGGGTCGACGCGAATACTCCGCATGGACCAGCTCGCTGACATTGCCCAAAAACTCGAAGCTTATGCGACCAAAGGCGACGTCGACAGGTGTCACAAACTGCATTCCAAACTATCCGCGCTTTCCGAACGGGCGATCGACGAGATCACTGATTTCCTCAGCTAAATTCAACGCCAAAATCTTGCCTACAATGCATCCGCAAAGTACGAAACAGCCCCGCGACAATCGGCCTCCAAATCCTCAACCGTGGCCTCCACGGAAACTCCGCCTCGGTAGCCGACGTCTGATAAGTGCTGAAAAAATAAATCCAACCGCGGGATCTCGTCGCCCAATTTAGGAAAGCATCGCCCGACCGGATTGGCCAGCTGCACCGCACAGATTAAATCCGCGGCTTCGTTGATAATTTCCATCGGTTCGTTTTCCATTTCGAAATGATAAAAATCTGCCGCCAGCCCGACCTCATCACGATCAACTTCCCGAGCGATAACGAGCGCTTGCTCAAACGTATTTACAAAATTCGTTTCCGTATGATTCACGTGTTCGATCGCGATCTTAACATCCCATTGGTTACGTTTGATTACGTCCGAACACAACTGGCAGAAAGCAACCATCTGCCCTCGCGCCACTTCAAACGAAAAACCATCCGGCACCGATCGCGATCCGGGGCTACCAAAAACAACCGCCTTGGCTCCCAACTGCACCGCTCGGCCGAGCGCCAATTCCAAAAACGATTGCCACTTTGATTCATGGACCTCCGGGCCCGTCACCTTTAACTGCGGCGGCAAAAACCAATTGACCGACTGCACGCAGATACCACTTTCACTGATTCGATCTGCCGCTGTCAAAAACGCGTCCTCGGACATCGAAGCGATTTTTGCCAAGCCCGGCTCGATAAAATCCATCCCACAGGCAATGATCGTATCGGCATTGCTCAACGGTTCCGACGTCGAAAAATCAGACACACCAAATTTGAATTGCGATCTTCCCACGGTGTCGTAACCTTTTTAAAATTTCGTCTATTGATTTGAGCAGCGATGGCTTTGGCACAAGGCTCTGCGCCAAATTCTATTTCGCCCCATGACTATCAACCCAATTTTTGCATCCACCATGAAAACTTACCACATCACTGGCCCCAACGGACTCGACGCGCTGACTCAAACCGAAACGAGCGAACCCACGCTGGGGCCTCACGATGTTTTGGTGGAAATGAAAGCTTGGTCGCTGAACTATCGCGACCTCGGCATGCCCTATGGCGGCTACTTAAGGAACGATAAAGTCAAAAAGAATCCGCCGATGGTCCCACTCTCCGACGGCTCCGGCGAAGTGATTGCCGTCGGCGATTCTGTCAAACGATTCAAGATCGGCGACCGCGTGGCGGGGTGCTTTTTCCAAGAATGGATCGACGGCGATCTGACCGACGCACAAATTAGCTCGGCACTCGGCGGAGCGATTGACGGAGTTCTCGCCGAACGCGTCGCCTTCAACGAAAACGGACTGGTCGCCATTCCCGACTCGCTCGATTTTGAGCAAGCGGCAACGCTGCCCTGTGCCGCAGTGACGGCTTGGCAAGCATTGACGCTCGGCAGTTTGCAGCCCGGTCAAACCGTTTTGATGCTGGGCACGGGCGGCGTTTCAATATTCGCCCTGCAATTTGCCAAAGCCTTCGGCGCCCGAACAATCATCACTTCCAGCAGCGACGAAAAACTGGCCCAAGCCAAATCGCTGGGCGCCGACGAAACCATTAACTATCGGTCGACGCCCGACTGGGAACAAGAAGTCTTGCGACTGACCGACGGTAACGGAGTTGACAACGTGGTCGAAGTCGGCGGAGCAGGGACGTTGGAAAAGTCGCTGGCCGCGGCCCGTGTCAGCGGCCGAGTCAGTTTGATTGGCGTGCTGACGGGCATGCCCGAACAAAACCCGTCGCCCATGTTGACGCTGTTCAAACGATTGACCGTCCAAGGCATCTACGTCGGCAGCCGCGACATGTTCGAAAACATGAACGCGGCGATCCAAACCAATTCAATCCAACCCGTGATCGACCGTAAATTTTCGTTCGACCAAGCCACAGATGCCTACGAATATTTGCAAAGCGGGGCACACTTTGGCAAGGTCGTGATCACGCGATAGGAATCAAAATAATTACTTTGCCCACCAACCGTTTCGCGGGACGTAGTCTTCCTGCAAAAATCGCGCCGCTTCTTTTTCCAAACGCGGCATCTCGCGATTGCGATACCGCTGCAACTGCTGCGAGTACGCGTCGGCATCGAAATTAGGATTGGCAAAGGGCATATTCGCGTCGACCGCTTTCAGATGTCGATCCAAATCCGCCTTCATTTCTTTCGTTCGCTTGGGCTTGGTTTCAGCCAAGTCTTTCTGTTCGCCAAGATCCTTGGCCACATTGTATAACTCGACTCGATCGTCTTCGTGGTAGTGGACCAACTTCCAATCGCCATCCAAAACGATCGACGATGGCTCGCCGCCTTGGTTCCCGTAGTGCGGATAATGCCAGTATAACTTGCGACTTTTCAGCGAATCGTCATCCCCGACGACTTCGCCCTTCAGCAAACCGACCAAACTCTGGCCATCGACATGCTGCTGCGGCAGTCGCTCGAGCCCACAAATATCCAACAACGTTGGGTAGAGATCGGTTCCGATCACCGGCGTGTCACAAACACTTCCTGCTTTGGCACCCGACCAACGGATGTAATACGGTTCGCGGATTCCGCCTTCCCACTGCCGCCCTTTGCCACCTCGCAGCGGCAAGTTGGACGTCGCTTTTCCATCGCCCGCCGACACGCCGCCGTTGTCCGAAGTAAACACGATGACGGTATTTTCGCTCAGCCCCAGCTCATCCAATTTCTTCAAAACGATACCAACCGCATCGTCCATCGATTCGACCATGCCGCCGTACAAAGGGTGATCTTGAACCTGCCGCACTGGCAACGTCCGATCGATAATGAATCGATTGTCCGGCTGGGGCTGTGCGGCCGCTTTGGCTCGGTACTTTTTCCAGAGCGTTTCAGTCGATTGAATTGGACCATGGACCGAATAAAAACTTAGAAACGCAAAGAAGGGCTGATCTTGATTTTCTTGGATAAAGTTAGCCGTTTCTTGACCTAGCCGCAGCGGCAGCGACTCACCCTTGGGGCCGTTGGACATCTTGGGATTGTTGTAGGGCGAAAAGAATCCACCCGGCGGGCTACCGCGATGATGGCCGCCGATGTTGATGTCGAAACCATGGTCTTCGGGATGCGAGCCCTCGCCGCCCAAATGCCACTTGCCAGCAAAAAACGTGCGGTAGCCGGCCGCCCGAAAAGCCTCCGGCAACGTCGTATCGTTTTGTGGTAGAACCAAATTGTAATTCGCAGGCAACAGCTTCGTATTTCGCTTCCATTCTTCGCCCATCGAAGCACCGATCCAATCCGTGATCTTCAGCCTCGCCGGATATTTACCCGTCAAAATACTGGCCCGCGAAGGACTGCAGACTTGGCAATTGGCATACCCCCGAGTGAACTTCACTCCTTGGGTTGCGATCGAATCAATATTGGGGCTCTCGTAAAACTGACTTCCCTCGTTGCTCAAATCTCGCCAGCCGAGATCATCGGCCAGAATGAAAACCACGTTCGGCTTTTTCGGTTGATCGTCCGGCGTTTGGCCGAGCAGAGAAGTATGGTCGTGAATAATTTTCCATTGGCCGTTGAACTTTTTTAGCACCAACGAAAAATTGCCATGTGGGTTTGACCCGTCACTTTTCGTCAAATGCCAATTCCCCAACACCAACGCCGATTGCTTTTCGATTGCCGTAACCATCAGATTCGAAAATTTAAGCTTCCCCATTTCTTTCGGCGGCGCGTAACCTTTTTGATATCGATCATAAGTCGCTTGCCAGCCGAACGTCGTCTTCCCACCGCTGCTAAACGAGAGCTCTTTGGACTTCCAATAGGTACCCATGAATTCATCCAACTTGCCTCGATTCCAAGCATCCGCCTGAACGATCAACACCCGCGAAACTTCTCGCTTCAGTTCAGCCGCAGGGGTTTCTTGAGCCAAGCTCTCAGACGGCAACAGCATTGAAAGGCAAAATAGAACGCAGTTGACTGCGATGATATTTCGTCGAGTCATTTTTGATCCTCTAGTTTTCGATTATTAAAAATTCGGTTCGGCCCACTGATGATAAATTTTCGCCGATCGAAATTCTACCGATTTTACTTCTCCTCCGGCGGTGGCTTTTTTCTGACGAAGCGCCAAAATCGTCACCACCCCAGAATCCCCTTGCAAAACGTTAAAAAACGGGCTCGGAACGTCCATTTGGCCAACAAAATCCACTTTTTGAAATTTCCGTGGTAATCTTTGGTTAACTTCAGCGTCGCCGTGCAGACCACCCAATAGACTTTAATTGACGGACCGTCAGAAATTCAACGTGAACCAGCTTTCTCCCAAACAGCAAGAAATCCAAATTCGCTCCCAGCGGATCCTCGAGGTTGCTCGGCCAATCTTGATCCAGCAAGGCTATCACGGCCTGAGCATGGACCGAATCGCCGCTCAGGTCGAATATTCCAAAGGTACCATCTACAACCACTTCGCCAACAAGGAGGAGGTGATTGTGGCGCTGGCAATCGAGACGGTTAGCAAACGCGTTGAACTTTTTCGACGAGCGGCCCAGTTCAAGGGCAAGTCGCGGTTTCGCATGCTGGCAATCGGCCAAGCGGCAGAAAAATTTGTCCGCGACTACCCGGACTTCTTTGTCTTCGAACAAATCCTGCAACTACCTTCGGTGCGTCAGAAAATTCCAGAAAAACGACAATTCGAAATCGACAACATGGAAGTCGTTTGCATGAACGTGGTCGCCGGAATCGTACGCGATGCGATCGCCGCCGAGCACCTTGAGTTGCCGGACGGCTACACGCCGGAAAAGCTGGTGTTCGGTTTTTGGTCGCTGACCTCTGGCGGTTTTGCGATCGCCGCACGCTCAGATTCGCTACCCCACTTGGGCCTCGAACAACCTTTTGACCTCGTCCACGATCACACTTACGCGTTGCTAGACGGATTTAACTGGCAACCGCTTTCCACCGAATACGACGCAAATGCAATCATCAAGAAAGTTCACAGCGAGGTCTTGAGCGAATGAGTAATACAGCTGAACGTTCGCCATCCAAATTGACCCGTCGTCAAATCACGATCGGCGCTTTATTGACGCTTGGAGCCTTACTTTTTGTGGGCTACCAGTCCGGTGCGCTGACTTCGTTGGCAGCCAGCCAGACGACCGCCGCGGCCAGCACTCCGATCGAAAACCAGCCGACGATCTTGCCCGTCAATGCCAGAGCGGCTGAATTTGTTGAATCGATTGAACAATCTCGCACTTACACAGGCACCGTCCGCGCCAGACGTCGCAGTGAACTGGCGTTCGAGATTGCCGGCAAAGTGGCTGATGTCTTAGTCGACGAAGGCGATCAAGTCGCCGCCGGACAAATTATCGCTCGACTGGACACGGCCACTTTAGAGGCTCAGCAAGCGGCGATCTTGGCGAGACTCGCGTCGTCGCAGTCTTTGATGAGCGAACTTGAATCGGGACCGCGTCAGGAAAAAATCAAGGCCGCGGAAGCTGAAGTTGCTGCCGCCAAATCTGATTATGAAAACGCAACCGTTCGGCTCAAACGACGAGAGTCCCTGATTAAATCAAGAGCGATCCCCGTCGAAGAATACGATCAAGCGAAATTCGACCTGCGAACCGCGACCGCCCAGCTGCAATCGGCCGGGCAACGACTGGCCGAGCTCAACGCGGGAACCCGACAAGAACGTCTGTCCGCCCAACAAGCGACGGTCCGCCAGTTGCAAGCTTCCGCTCAAGAAATGCAAGTCGCGATCGAAAAGTGCGAACTGGTCGCTCCCTACGCCGCCACGATCACGCGGCGTCACGTCGATCCGGGCAGCATCGTTCAGCCAACACGTCCCGTTTGCAAATTGGTCGAACACAGCAAGCTCGAAGCATGGATCGGACTGCCCATCGAAGTCGCTGCCAAAATTCAAACGGGCCAAGAATACGCGGTCGCGGTCGGGCCTGACCAATACCCCGTCACAGCCGCCGCAAAAATTGGCGAACTGGATCAAGCCACCCGCACACAAACCGTTTTGTTCAACTTCGACAGCCAAGCCGCTAAATCGGTCGTCTCGGGACAACTCTGCCAAATCCAAATCACCAACCTCGTCGATTCCTCAGGCGTTTGGATTCCCAACTCAGCCTTGGCAAAAGGCATTCGCGGACTTTCCACCGTCATGATTCTTGCCCCAGAACCGAACAGCCCAGACTTATACCGAATCCAAAAACGTGACATTGAAATTATCAAAACCGATTCCGACCGCGTACTGGCCCGGGGCACGATCGCCGATGGTGACTTGATTGTGGCCGACGGCTTGCACCGAATTACAGACGGACAACTGGTTTCGCTGGCCCAGCCTGCTGAGTAAAAACAATGAACTTTTTTCACTCAAACCCACGCTTGCTGTACCTAACAATCAGCCTGATTGTTGTCAGTGGCCTTTCCTCCTACGCCGTTCTGCCACGAATGGAAGATCCACCCTTGGTGGAACGCGGCGCTTTTGTGCATACCGTTTTTCCCGGCGCCGAACCCGAGCGAGTTGAATCGCTGGTGTCTGAAAAGATCGAAGATTCGCTTGCCGAAATTAATGAAATCAAAGAACTCCGCGCGACATCTCGGGCTTCCATTTCGACGATCGCTATTGAGCTACGCGACGAAGTCATGGACAGCGACAAAGTGTGGTCCAAGATCCGCGATCGCTTGGATGATTCACAAGCCAACCTTCCGGCCGGCGCCCTCAAACCGCGTTTTGAAGAAATGGACTTCAAGGCCTTCGCCGCTCTGCTGGCCCTGCGTTGGGAAAGTCGATCGCCAGTAAATTACGCTGTGCTGCAACGCTGGGGCAAAGAACTGGAGGACGAAATCAAATCGGTTGCCGGCACCGAGAAGGTCGAGTTTTTCGGACAGCCCAGCGAAGAGATTTTGGTGACGCTCAATTCGCAGCAGCTGAACGCCATGAACCTTACCGTCAATGACGTTTCGCGGCAAATCGCCGGCGCGGATGTCAAAGTCTCCGCCGGACAGATTCGAAACGAATCAGAAAACTTGTTAATCGAGGTCACCGGCGAACTCGATTCTATCCAACGACTGGAAAATATTCCGATCCGATACCAAGGCGAAAACGGATTTGTTCGCCTGAGTAACATCGCGAAAATCGAACGCACGATCGCCGACCCGCCAAACAGCGTCGCTATCATCGATGGCAAACGCGCGGTCGTATTGGGGGCCTACGTCCGAACCAACAATCGAATTGACCTGTGGAATTCGAAGCTGCAAACCACGTTGAATGAGTTTGAGAAGAAGCTGCCGACGGGCGTTTACCTCGACCGGCTTTTTACGCAAAACGATTATGTGGCTTCTCGACTTACCACGCTCGTATCAAATTTGGTACTCGGTGCTTGCGCTGTTTTTGTGGTCATTTTTGTTTTGATGGGATGGCGCAGTGCGTTGGTCGTTTCCATGGCCTTACCACTGGCCGGCATGATGGTTTTGTTTGGCATGCGGGTCACTGGAATTCCAATTCACCAAATGTCAGTCACTGGACTGATCATCGCACTCGGCCTGTTGATCGACAACGCGATCGTGATCGTGGAAGAAATGTCAATCAAACTCCGCCAAGGAAAAACTGCCTCCCAAGCCGTCACCGAAAGCGTCAAACATCTCTTCCTCCCGTTGCTCGGATCGACCCTCACAACCGCATTCGCCTTCGCCCCAATCGCTCTGATGCCGGGGCCTGCCGGCGAGTTCGTTGGGTCGATTGCTCTGAACGTGATCATCGCAATTTTTAGCAGCTTTTTCCTAGCGATGACCGTGATCCCCGCCATTGCCGCTCGCGTGGCCGGCCTGTCCGACTTTGGTTCGTCGGGCCAAAAATGGTGGCGAAACGGACTTACGATTGCTCCGCTCAGTCACGCGTATCGCAAGAGTTTGGATTTCATTTTCGGCCGACCGATCTTTGGATTGATCGCCGGAATGATGCTGCCCGTTCTGGGGTTTATCGCGGCCGGCCAGCTCAGCGAACAGTTTTTTCCGCCAGCCGATCGCGATCAATTGCATATCGAACTTGAACTCGGCCCCACCAGTTCGGTTGCCAATACGCTCCGCACGACCCATCAAATTCGCGAAGTCTTACTAGCAGACGACGATATAAAACGAGTCGACTGGTTTGTCGGCGAAAGCGCTCCGACATTTTATTACAACTTGATTCCGCGTCGTTCCAGCGTTGCACCTTACGCTCAGGCGATGGTTCAATTGAAGTCGTTTGAAAATCAAGCCCAGAAAATTCACGAACTCCAAGCACTCTTGGACAAACGTTTTGCCCACGCTCGAATTCTCGTCCGACAACTCGAACAAGGCCCACCCTTTGACGCCCCGGTTGAAGTGCGATTATTTGGCCCGGACCTTGATCGCCTGCAAGAATTGGGAGACGAAGTTCGCGAAATGCTCGTCGCAACTCCGGGCGTGATTCACACTCGTGCCGAACTGCACGACATGCTCCCCAAAGTGGCGATCGAAGTCAGCGAAGAAAGTGCTCGAGCGGCCGGGCTGAGCCTCACCGATGTTGCCCTGCAACTCGACGCCGCAACCGAGGGAAGCATGGGCGGCAGCATCGTCGAAGCGACCGAAGAAATGCCAGTCCGAGTCCGGCTCGACGACCGACAGCGTGCTGACTTTACTAACCTCGCGTCCTTGGATATCGTGAATCCTCAACTCGACGCTATCCAAGACGAAATCTACCGCGGTGTGCCGATCTCGGCAATCGGCCAGTTCAAGTTGACTTCAGAATTTGGGGCGATTCAACACTTGAATGGCGTTCGCGTCAATGAAATTCAAGCGTTCATTCCGGCCGGCGTGTTGCCATCAACGGTTCTAACTCGATTTCAGCAGCGTTTGGCAGAAACAAATTTTGAAATGCCAGCCGGCTACTCGTTACGCTTCGGCGGCGAAGCGGCAAAACGTGACGAAGCCGTTGGCAACTTGATGGCCAACGTCGGGATCTTGATGGTGCTAATGGTCGCGACTTTGGTCTTGTCGTTCGGCTCGTTTCGCATCGCCATGATCGTCGGTTCGGTCGGTATGCTTTCGATCGGATTGGGCCTGGGAGCACTTTGGATTTTCGGCTACCCGTTCGGTTTCATGGCCATCGTCGGAGCGATGGGTTTGATGGGCGTTGCGATCAACGATTCAATCGTGGTTTTGGCGGCCATCCGAAACAACCCTGACGCCGCGGCAGGCGATCCAACCGCCGTTCGCGACACGGTAAACGTCGCCACTCGCCACATCATTTCAACATCACTGACCACCATGGCCGGCTTTGCGCCGTTAATTATCGGCGGCGGAGGATTCTGGCCGCCACTCGCCGTCGCCATCGCAGGCGGCGTCGGCGGCGCGACGATTTTAGCGCTCTACTTTGCACCATCGGCTTATCTACTGCTAATGTGCAAAAAACAAACGCAAACCCAATCGTGAGCCGAACACATTTAAAATTCCGCGTTCCCTGGCGTGCGCGGAAACGGGATCACGTCGCGGATGTTGCCCATTGACGTGACGAATTGCACGACTCGTTCCAAGCCCAAACCAAAACCAGCGTGAGGCACGGTGCCGTAACGACGCAAATCCGCGTACCACCAATACTCTTCAATATCCAAATCCTGCGCCTTCATTCGCTCCGCCAAAACGTCCAGTCGATGTTCACGCTGGGAACCACCAATGATTTCACCAACACCCGGCACCAACACATCCATCGCCCGGACCGTTTTGTCATCGTCGTTGCAGTACATGTAAAATGGCTTAATCGTTTTTGGATAGTCGAACAAAATGACCGGGCAATCAAAATGCTGTTCCGTCAAATATCGCTCGTGCTCGCTCTGCAAATCAATTCCCCACTCGACCGGAAAATCAAATTTGTGATCTGACTTTTCCAAAATCTCGACCGCGTCGGTATACGTCAAACGAATAAAATCGCTCTGGCAGATTTTCTCCAAACGTTCGATCAACGTTTTGCTCTCGTCAATGCGATCATTAAAAAATGCCATGTCCTCGGCGCACTTTTCCAACGCGTCGGCAAAGATACGCTTCAAAAATGCCTCGGCCAAATCCATGTTGTCATTCAAATCGTTAAACGCCACCTCCGGTTCAACCATCCAAAATTCTGCCAAGTGCCGCGACGTGTTCGAATTTTCCGCTCGGAACGTCGGACCAAAGGTATAAACCTTTCCCAAGGCACAAGCGTAAGTTTCGGCTTCCAACTGACCGCTGACCGTCAAGTACGAGGGCTTGTCAAAAAAGTCGAACTTGTAATTGAGCTTCTCAATTTTGTTCTTGCTAATGTGATCCATGTCCATCGTCGTCACCTGGAACATCTCGCCGGCCCCTTCGCAATCGCTGGCCGTGATGACAGGCGTGTTCACATATAAAAAACCCTGCTCTTGATAAAACTGATGGATCGAATTGCTGATGCAGTTTCGAACGCGAGCGACCGCACCGAACGTATTCGTTCGGGGGCGCAGATGAGCCCACTCGCGGAGCTTTTCAAAACTGTGCCGTTTCTTTTGCAGCGGATAAGCCTCCGGGTCGGCCCAACCGTGAACCGTCAACCGCTCGGCAACCATTTCCGTTTTTTGGCCACGCCCACCCGACTCCTTAATTTCACCCGACACCGAAATACTACAGCCGGCCGACAATTTGCGGATCTCTGACTCGTAGTTCTCCAGTTCATTCCGGGCAATAATCTGAATATTGCCTTGACTGGATCCATCATTAATTTCAATAAAGCTAAAACCAGCTTTGGAATCACGGCGAGTGCGAACCCAGCCCTGAAGTTCTCCCGACGTCCCGATAGCCGATTCCAGACGCGCGTCTTTGACAGAAATTTTGTTCATCGTTTTCTTGCAATGTTGATTAAAGTTCACCGGATTTTCGACGATTGTAACTGCAACCGCGTCCAACTGAAACTCATGCAATCAACACACCCAACATCTACTCGCTCCGCCCCGAACGTTTGGCTGAAAACCCGATCACCATCAGCAACAAGAAAGTGATCACGCCGCCCAAAATTAAACCATCGTTTAAATCGCCGTTAGTCGCCAGCCGCCCGCGAATCGAAACAAAAGCCGCTGCGACAGCGCCCGCCACGCCAATAATCATCAGCACATTCCAGATGACCATGCGCAAACCCTTCGGCTTATCGTCACCCAGCAAAGCCCGATTATTCATCATCAAGAAAAACGCAAAATAAGCGATCGGCAATAGCACGACCGCAAACGTGCCGGCGACGATCAACAGATACGTTTTCGACGCTCCGGCCCAAAACCACACCCAGCTAATCCCAGCCGCCAGCGCGACGATCGCTCCGATCGAACGCACCGTCCGACTTTCGTAACGTCCGGCAATCTCGGCAAAAGCGTAGCCATTGATCAGCATCAACACCACGATCGTCGAAAACCCCATCGCCAGCGCGCCCAAGCCAAACACCAAATCCGAATTTTCCTTCAAGAGAGGCTTCAAAGACAAAGCCAGCAACTTCGAATTGGGTTTCACCGTCGCCAAAGCAAGCTTACGTTCGTTCTCTGGCATTTGACTGATGTAGCCAGCCACCAACTCATTCATGGCCTTCTTTTTGGCGGCCATTTGTTCGTCGCGAATTTCAGGATCTTTCGCGTCCGTCGGCATCGAATTGATCTCTGCCAGCTGATCGGCGGGCTCGGTGCCTTCTAGTTCGTTGATTCGCTTGACGACCGACTTCGACAACCCGTCAAAGAAATCGCTTTGCTGGACAACAGCCGCATCGGTACTCAACATGCTTTCATCAGCCTTGCCGTGGAAAGCACTCGCTGACGAAATCACGATGCAACTGGTGACCAAAACGAAAGGGATCGCCATGCCGGTGACCAAATCCCATCGAGCCAACCCGCGGAACGTACGATCCCAACCGCGTGCCAACATCGAATAGGGCAACAAGAAAGTCATGTTGATTCCCACCGCGGCCGCGACGGCGGAAATCACACTGTCCTGCCGCAATCGACGAACCTCTTCAGTCCAATATTCGCCCGAATCAAGCCCTGCGGCTAACGGCGCGAGCTCGGGAGAAAGCGTATTCCAAGAATCCCACGACGGCACGAATCCAGCCCAGAGTGCATTCCAGTCGAACGACCCTTGCTGCATCAAAACAACCACCGCACCGACAAAGCACAGCACCACAAAGCCAACAATCAGCTTCAAAATCACATCGAAGATTTTCGACGCCGCCCCCGGCTTGTAGCTCATCAAAACAATCACCAACGCCACGGCCCCCAAAACCGCCGACACGATCAGCTTCGTCTCCGGCGTGTCCTCCAAAGTCGGCATCAAGTTTTGCTGCAGCGCGTCAAAACACAAACTAAATTGAGCCAAGATGAAAATCATATTCGCCAAGATCGTCGCCGTGATCCAAGCCGTGCCCAAAACTGGGTTCACGTAATTATTCATCGCCGCATAGGGGCGCTTGCCCGAGGACAACGTCACGTAACTGATCGCCGAAAGCATGATCACGCCGATCAAGATCGCGATCAGCTGAACCCACAGCATGCCGGTGCCGCCAAGCATTCCCAGATACAACGCGCTTCCCAGCGAACCGCCGCCCAACGTGATGGCGCTTTGCAGCCAACCGGGCCCCGAAAGTCGCAAAAAGGCCCCCAGAGTCGAAACGGTTCCCTTTGCTTGGGCCGTCTGAAGAATTTCTCGATCTCGAAAAGCCTGATCACTCATCAATTAACTCGTCAAAATTAGATTGTCGGGAAACGGGATGTTCGGTAGAAAACGCCACGTTGCTAAAACGGCAAGCGTCTCCGCTACGCGATTTCGTTTTCGGTCAACCAACGTTCAACATCCAACGCCGCCATGCAGCCCGTTCCAGCACTGGTCACCGCCTGTCTATAGTAATCATCCGCAACGTCGCCTGCAGCAAATACGCCGTCGACACTCGTATTAGTCCGGAAAGACTTCGTCCACATGATATAGCCGCTGTCATTGACGTCCAATTTCCCCTTCAAAAACGCCGTATTGGGCGTGTGGCCAATCGCAACAAACATCCCGCCGACCGCAAGCTCCGAAGTGCTTTCATCAACCGTGCTTTTCAATCGCAACCCCGTGACCACGCTGCCGTCACCCAAAACTTCGTCGACGACCGAGTTCCAATGGATCGTGATTTTGGGATTGTTCTTCACACGATCTTGCAAAATCTTCGAAGCACGCATTTCGTCGCGCCGAACAATCATGTGAACTTCAGGGCAGTTGTCTAAATTGGCAAGATAGCTGGCCTCTTCAACCGCCGAGTCACCGCCACCCACGACGGCCAATGGCTTGCCCACGAAAAACGGCAATGCTCCGTCGCAGACCGCACAAGCACTCACGCCTTTGTTTTTGTATTCTTCTTCCGAAGGCAGACCCAAATAATTTGCCCGAGCTCCCGTGGCAACGATGATCGAATGCGTTTCCACGACCTCGCCGTTTCGCCGAGTCAGCTTGAAGGGCTTAACGCTCACGTCGATATCGACGATGTCGTCTTCAATGGTTCGCGTATCAAAATTGACCGCCTGCTGACGCATCAATTCCATCAGCTCCAAACCCTGCACCGCGTAGTGCGGCTGGCCATCCTTTTCGTGTCCGGCGGGAGCCTCAGGGAAGTTCCAGCTGCGCGACTCCGCCACTGCACTCCTCACGAACGAATGAATATTGCCGGTCGGGAAACCGGGATAGTTCTCGACTTCCGTGGTGTAAGCCAACTGCCCCAGAGGAATCATGTGCACGCCATCCGGCTCGTACGTTCCCTCAAACACCAACGGGTTCAGATTAGCTCTCGCTGCATAAATTGCGGCCGACCACCCCGCAGGGCCACTCCCGATAATGACTACTTTTTCCGGCATGGTAATTCAACTCCAGTACTAAGGATGCGAAATCGACGACAGGCTGGCATTTTAGTTACAGCACACGACCGCTTGCCTTGTCATCGTCGAACAAATAACGGCGATTCTCAAGTCCTATGACCTTTAGCGCCTCAGATTCTTACAGAATGCCTCCACAATGCCTCCACAATGCCTCCACAATGCCTCGAATTTAAGTGCCCCAACCCGCACTTCATGGCTCACCGGCGACCACAAAAATCGACGGCGCTTCGCTAGACCACGCGTCGCCAACATTTGGCCGGCCGAGCCGCCAGCGATCCCGCCTCGGCCTGGCCCTGGATCTCTGGCGTGCAATCCCCGCGTTGACCGCAACCAACGCCTTTGAACACCCGCAAGGCTGTTAAAGTTTAACGATTGTTCGGCCTGGGGAATCTTCAATGTTAGAAAAATCGATCAAACCCGTACAACTCGGTCACCCGCCACCAACGGACCCGACGATAAGAAAGCGGCATCCGCTACGTCATTAGCGATTGCACACAACATTCTCACCTTTGCGATTGCTCAACTGCTGATCAATTTTAACTGAGAGAAAGCGGCTAATTTGGCAGGTCTCGGATTACCACCGTTGCCGCCAAGCCAGAAAAGCCAGCCACTTCAAACTGTTCGACAAACCTTCGGGACGTCAAAATGGCTCTGAACCTAAAACAAGTGATCACAGTCGGCCTAGGCTTAGGCCTCACCACGGCCTTTGGATATCACTTTCTTTCCAGCCCAAAACCGACTTACACGCCCGCCCGATCGATCCAAGTTAACCCACTCGGCGATTACGACATGGCCGCGACGCCCGAGCCGATTCGCCCCTCAGTCGACCCGACGACAGCCCGCCAGCTTCCCAATCAATTGCCCGGCCAAGTATCCAACCAGATGGATCCTTCCGCCGGCTACGAAAAACTGGCCGCAGCCCAAACTCGCTCGGTCAACCCGCTGACCGACTCCAACCGCGTTGTTTCCAGTTCCGAGCCTTTCGCGTTAGAACTCAACTCGCCAGAAACCGCATCAGCCAATCCGCAAGCGATTGGATCGCCAGAGTCGAACGACGAAATGGAATGGGACTTAACCGACAATTTTGATTTTGCATTCGCTCCCGAAGATTCGGACCAGAATCAGAACGTACCGGAAGTCGCGGCATTCCAAACGACCGAGCAAACTCAAGTGACAACGTCGCCTGCGGCGACTCCGACTCCAGCTTCATTGGTCAACTCCAGTCAGGCAAACCAGACGACCAGCAACTGGAAGGGCAACCCGTTCGCCACAAGCAGTTCAACAGCCCCTGCGATGGTTCAAAAACGAGTCATCAACAACCAGTACTTCCAGCCGAATGCGAACCTGCATCAAACCACCGAGGTGGCTACCGCCAAGCCGAACGAACCTGACTTCGTTGCCAACACCGACTTCGCTCCGCAGAATAACGATCGGGTGATGAGCCTCAACGATCCCGGTCGCGTCCAACTGCCACAAGAACCCCAATCGGTTATCCAGCGACCGATGAACCATGCGGTCGACTCGAATTTCGCTTATGACTTAGCCTCAATCCAACCGCAACAGGTTCCGCTAAACGAAGCAACGGCCCAGCAAGCCGCCAAACGAATCGAATACGGCAAGGCCCTGTCCCGACGCGGCGCCGGCTTTTCGGCGCGGCAAGAATTCCTCGCCGCCCTGCAAATGATCGCCAACGACAACGATAACACTACGAATTCGAACCTACACAGCCGCTCGCTTAAACAAGCGTTGCTGACCATTGAAGAAGCCGCCGACTTTTCCGTCGCGACACCGGAGCAGCAGATCCACATGGACGTTGCCGCCGTCGTCGAAACCCACCGCTGCAAAGTGTTGACGCCAGCCGAGGCCGGCCAACTATCACCAGTGCAAGCGATGAATCGTTACTTCTCAGCGGCTCAAAAACAATTGGACGTCGCCGGTGGCCGCAACGTCGTGACCTCGGAAGCATTCTTTTGCTTGGGCAAGCTGAATACGATGCTCACCCGCAACCAAAAAATCCCTAGCCCCTACGACACGGCACAGTCGGTGGTCTTCCACCAAGCCGCCTTGCTCAGCGACCATGAGCATCATCGAAGTGCGAATGAACTGGGCGTGTTGCTGGCCAAGAACGGTCGCTTGTCGCAAGCCAAAACATTGTTCGAGCGGAGCTTGCGATCCACCCCTACCGCTCGCACTTGGCAAAACCTCGCCGAAACGCACCGGCGACTTGGCGAAATGAATCTCGCCAATCAAGCCAACAATGAATTCCGCATGCTTGCTTCGCGGCAAGTGCCAAATTCGAATTCGGAAATTCAATGGATGCCAGTCGAGCAATTCAACGCCGAAGCCCCCGTCGACGTGAATCAACAACGAGTCGCAACTCGGCCCGCGGCGTTAACCCCCGCGAAAAAGACATCCTTCAAAGACCGGCTTAAAGAACTTTTTTAAACCACCTGACACACTCTAACTTCGAATACGTCGGCCCACTCGTCAATCTGACACTGACCACGGTGTAAAAATGAAAACCACAATCCACATCGCTTCCATCTTCGCAATTGCATGCATCTCAGCGATCTGCTGCCTTGTAATGCTGCCCGAAGATATCCAGTCGGCCGCAACCAGTGGTGATGTTGCCCAAGCCAGCTATCAGACCGGTCAAATGGACGACGGCCCAGTCATCCAAGACAGCAACATCCGTCTGTGTCAAGGATTTGGACACGCACCAGCACAATGTGGATGCCAAGGCGTTTGCAACGGCAGCTGCAACTTGAGTTCGGCCCCAAATGGTTATGCCCCAAATGGTTTTGCGGCCAATGGCCCAGCCCCCCGCGGCATGCTAGGCGTCGATGATTCAACTCCGCACCGGCCGGGCCGCGAACCAAGATTTCGCCAAGCCGGCATCGTCCCCTTCGAACAATTTGGTTACGGCGAATGGGTCGGTCCCTACCGAGCACCCAGCGTTGACGAATACCGGCTTCGCGTCGGCGATCAAGTCGAATTCGTTTACATTCGAACTCGCGAAAAATCACTCAACCCTTACCAGCTTTTCGTGGGTGACTCGATCGATATTTCATCCGCAATTGACGAATCGCTAAATCAAACCGAACTGCTAATCCGCAGCGATGGCAAAACAACGTTTAACCTAATCGGCCAAGTGCTATGTGCCGGCAAAACGGTTGACGGTCTTCAGCGAGAACTCAACGATCGCTATGGCGAATTTGTTCGCGAACCCAACATTGTCGTGCAAGTCCGTGCCAGCGATGCACCACTGAACGACATCATTGACAGCGTCGATGCACGTCAAGGGCAGGGCGGTCAGTCACGAAACGCACTCGTCTCTCCCGACGGCACGATTCAGTTACCGGGCATCGGTAGCGTGCCAGCGATCGGGCTCACTTTGAACGAAATCGGACGCGAAGTAAACGCTCGTTATCGACGGAGAATGGGCGGCATCGAAGTCACGCCGGTTCTTTTGCAGAGTGCACCAAGTTTCGTTTTCGTCCTTGGCGAAGTCGGCCAGCCGGGTCGCTTTGAACTCAACGGCCCCACCACGGTCCTGCAAGCTTTGGCCTTAGCCCAAGGCGACAACCCCGGCGGAAACTTGCGGCAGATCATCGTCCTGCGACGCGACCAAAACTGGCGATTGACCGCCACCAAACTCGACCTAGCCGGTGCGATCTACGGCAAGCGACCTCTGCCTTCTGACGACATTTGGCTTCGATCGTCGGACATCGTATTGGTACCCCGCAAGCCAATCCAGCGACTTTCAGAGGCCGTCAACTTATACCTGACCAACACGCTCTACTCGATCTTCCCGCAACAGGGCATCGCCTTCAACTTTGACAACTTCACCACGTTCTAGTCGCCGGCAAGTCATTCCAATCGAAACCAATCGGCAGTGGCCCGCAGCAGCGTGTTCACAAAACCAACAGATCGATTTGGCTGGCACAATCAGCTAAAAAAACTGTCAATAGCCGAACCCTTTTAGGAGAAAAGACTCAAATCGTTTAGAAACGTTTGGAGAAACATTTAGTTATCGCAGCCGAAAATTTACCCGTTGTCGGCATTTCCCAATGCGACTACAATTTGGGGCAGGGCAGGTCGAAAGACCCTGCACCGCCAACAACAATCGGACGATTAGCTCAGTTGGCTAGAGCGCCTCGTTGACATCGAGGAGGTCGTTGG
>CAZROJ010000069.1:17109-22015 GCA_964601665.1 uncultured Pirellulaceae bacterium | reverse complement strand
TCAGTGCGATAGGCTCGGCTTTTTTGTGTCAATTTTAGTGCTTATCCCAAAACTCAAAATGCCCGCAGCTAACGCCGTCGGCTCAATAGTTGCGGGATAAGCTCTTGGGCGAAAGGCGATTGAGAAAACACCCGGCAATATGCCCAAGATTCGCAATCGTTGCAAACATCAGCGGTAGAAATTCAACTGCCGATCGCCTTAGTTTCGGTCCATTTTAATTACGGAGTCTCGCTGAATCTTGCGTAACTCGATTTGATTGTTTAATCAATTTCGTCATAATCTCTGCTTGTCTGTCGATTGACAGATAAGCGTTTTTTTTGGATCTACATTTCTCAATCAGTGACCGACCTTCGATGGCCAAGAAATACGACGGCGCGAGACGTGGGCGTTCGACGATCAGCCAAGTCAAACAGTTCGTTTGCTTGGTCATCGTCAGTTGCTTGCTGCTCGCTTTTTTCCGAACCGCATCGGCACAGGCAAACGAAACGGAAGCTGCTGTTGAGCGGGCAAGCCCCAATGTCGTTGTGATCTTTATTGACGATATGGGCTACGGGGACATCGGTCCGTTTGGTGCCAAGGATATTGAAACACCGAATCTGAATAAAATGGCCGCCGCGGGAATGCGGTTCACGGACTTTCAAGTTTCGTCGGCGGTATGTAGTGCTTCACGCGCCGCACTGTTGACCGGTTGTTACCACGTCCGCATCGGCATCAAAGGAGCTTTGTTTCCCTATTCGAAAGTCGGCATCAACAGCGACGAAATAACGCTCGCAGAAATTTGTAAACAAAAGGGGTACGCGACTGCCTGTTTTGGCAAATGGCATCTGGGCGACAGCCCCAAGTTCCTGCCGCCCAACCATGGTTTTGACGAATACCTTGGTGTCCCCTATTCCAACGACATGTGGCCCTTGCCCAGCGGCATCCATCGTTTAAAAGATGTCCAAGGTAAGTTTCGTGGCAAGCATCCCTTTCTGCCGCTGATCGACGGCACCTCCGTTGTCGACGAAAACGTCACGGCAGACGATCAAGCTCAGCTGACGACGCAGTACACCGACCGAGCGGTAAAATTTATTGACAAGAATAAAGACAAGCCGTTTTTTCTTTACGTTCCTCATTCGATGGTCCATGTGCCGATTTATGTTTCGGACAAATTCAAAGGGAAGAGCAAAGCGGGATTGTACGGTGATGTCGTCATGGAGCTTGATTGGTCGGTCGGCCAGGTCAACGGTGCTTTGAAAAGAAATGGTATCGAGGACAACACGTTGGTTGTATTCACATCGGACAACGGTCCTTGGTTAAACTTTGGTGATCACGCGGGCACGGCTGGGCCGCTGCGTGAGGGCAAGGGCACGATGTGGGAAGGCGGTTGTCGAGTGCCAACGGTGATGAAGTGGCCTCGCGTTATTCCAGCCGGAACGACGTGTGATGAATTGGCCAGCACGATCGATTTGCTACCGACGGTTGCCAAGCAGCTTGGAGCCAAACTGCCCGAGCACAAAATTGATGGCGTAGATATAATCGACCTAATGAAATCGCCAAAAACCAAATCGCCCCATCAATACTTCTATCAGTACTACGGCGGTGGCGAATTGCACGCGGTTCGCGACCGGCGTTGGAAACTCCATTTTGCTCATCCCTATCGAACCATGGATGGCAGGCCTGGGGGCAAGGGCGGAGTCCCAGCGAGGTATCGGTACACGAAGCTTAAACAGATGGAATTGTACGACCTGAAAAACGATATTTCCGAATCCAAAAATGTCATCAACCAAAATCCTGATGTGCTCGAACGTTTGCTGGCGGCGGCGGAAGATGCTCGCAAGGATCTGGGCGACAAAATGCAAGAAAGAAAGGGCAGTGGCGTGCGACCGCCGGGCCGATTGGGCAAAGACGAACCGAGGCTAAAACTGAAACATCCCACAAGAAATCCAGAATTCAACGCAGCGATTAAGTCTGACGAAACAAAAAACGATTTGAAGCGGTACGAAGTGGAATAGTCAGCGATGTTTCAAACTAACTTGCAACAATTTGCATCCATGACCGCGTTGCCTTTGCTTCTTAAGGTTGGTTTTCAGCCAAGTGGTGGCCGAGGTGAAATATGGCGGAATGGTCAACCACTGCTGGCTTCTAGCGAAAAGGGGCTTTCGCTGTGGCTGAGAGCTTTCGAAACATCGGTTACTATTCCGGCTTGGGTTGTTTGTTTAGCGATTGGGCTGATGTTCGTGACGGCTGCTTGCTACTTGCTTTCAAAAACAAAAAGACGCCGACAATCGGTCGAACGCTCGTTCGTCGATCGAACTCAAGAACTGCAAAACGAAAATCGAAAGCTTGCAAACCAAGCACTCGAGATTGTCGGCAAAACGCAACGGACCGAATGGGAACGACTGACGAGACTCAATCAAGACCATATCGGCATTGCTCACGACGTTAATAACCTGCTGCAAACCGTTTCGTTCAACATCGAATTCTTGGTCGAATCTCCGTCGAATTTAAAACAGGTTGCTGATTCAGTTCACGCTGCGGTGTTCCGTGGCCGAAGCATCGCCAAAAAGCTGAATACTTTGTTAGAAAATCATTCGCTAGCGTCGACACGATGCGATCTAAATTTGATGCTATGTGAGATGTCCGATTTGATTCAGGCTATTGCCGATGAAAATGTTGAAGTCACAACCGAATTTGGCATGCAACCACTTTGGGTGTCAGGCAATGCGTTGGAAATTCAACGAACCTTATTCAATTTGGTTTTGCTGACGAAAAAAAACGCGAAGACTCGGCTCAAGGTGCAATCTGGGCAAAGTCATTTTTCGGAATTCGATTTTAGCGTGGCAAGTATCATTGGTGGTAAACCGAAACCGATGAATTATGTTTGGGTCGAAGTGTCGGGCGATGGGTGCAGTATTGAGGCCGAGGCAAAGAAAATTTTACAACCGTTTTTGGCCCCCAAGCGGTCGAGTCGCGAAGTCGGTATTGAGTTGGGGCGGAGGCGGCGAGAGCAGCGCGAAGCAATTCCTTTTTTAGAATCGGGGTGTTTTGGCGTATCAGGCGAAACAAACTTTCGAATTTATTTTCCCAAATTGGAGTTGCCCGGCAGTGAGCAATTGGATCGCACGGCAAGAGTCGAGCAACCGGTAGACGATCGCGTTAGAAAAATTTTGGTTGTTGACCAGGATAAGGCTTCGAATAAATCGCTTGCGGCGACTTTGAAATATTTTAAATTTCAAGTCGTGGTTTGCGATAACTCAGCGATGGCCATGGACACGATCAAGAATGGTCCTCGTTTTGACGCGATCTTGGTCGACCAAGCGATGCGCGGGCCGCAAGGGGCTGAGCTTGTCGAGGACTTGATGGCGATTGAGCTCGACACGTTCGTTTATTTGATGAGCGAAGTTGGCGGTAAGATGGGTGACACCAGCAGGCAAGTCGACCGGCGACTGCAGTTTTTGCAGAAACCATTTAGCGTCAAGGCATTCGCTGAGCGATTGCAATCGCTGGAAGGTTCTATCAATTAAAAATGGAAATCTCTTTTAACTGCACTGCGAAACTTTGAATCTTCAACGCGAGGTTGGGCTGTTTGGCGCGATGATGATGGGGCTGGGGTCGATCATTGGCACCGGCGTATTTGTCAGTATTGGGCTCGGAGTTAATATCGCTGGCAGCGGCGTGCTGGTGGCCATTTTTTTGGCTTCGATTGTTGCCGTCTGCAATGGGCTCAGCAGCGCGCAGCTTGCCGCGAATCATCCGGTCAGCGGCGGCACTTACGAATATGGACACCGCTGGCTATCGCCGCAGCTTGGTTTCATCGCGGGATGGATGTTTCTGTGCGCCAAGTCCGCTTCGGCTGCCGCTGCCGCGCTTGGGCTGGCGAGTTACCTTTTGCAGGCGGCTGATATCAGTTCTAGCTGGTCCAGCGACGTCGGTACCGCGTTGGGGGCCATCGTTGGACTTTCCTTGATCACGTTGTTGGGGATCCGAAGAAGCAATATCGCCAACACGATCATTGTAGCAATCACGTTGAGCGCTTTGGCGTTTTTTATCGTCGTTGGTCTGGCCACTCCTGGGTTATCGACGATTAAGAATTCAGCGTTCCTCGAGCTTGAATCGAGTTCGATTCCGGATCTGTTGCAGGTCACTGCACTGATGTTCGTCGCCTACACGGGTTACGGAAGAATCGCGACGCTGGGCGAAGAGATCAAGAATCCGCGAAGGAATATTCCGCGAGCGGTGATCATGACGTTAATCGTTTCGATGCTGATTTATTTGGGGGTCGGCTGGGTGATTGTCAAGTTTACGTCTTTGGGAGCAGCGCCGAATGTGACGTCCAGCGTTGCCTCGCCAGCCGAGTTTATTTCGCTTAAGACGGTGGCTTTGCAGTTCAACGTGCCGGGGGCGAGCGAGATTTTGTTTGTGGGAGCCGTAACGTCGATGTTGGGCGTCTTGCTGAACCTTTTATTGGGTCTTTCGCGAGTGATGCTGGCGATGGGGCGGCGGGGTGAGATGCCGGCGGCGACGGCCGTTGTTTCTGAATCGACGTCGACGCCCACGATTGCAACGCTGGCGGTCACCGCCATCATTTGCATGATCGCGGCCATCGGCAGTGTGAAGGTCGCTTGGTCCTTTAGTGCGTTTACCGTGTTGATTTACTATTCGATTACTAACTTGTGTGCTCTTCGGCTGACCCAAGACGAACGGCTGTATTCGGTTTTGCCATCGTGGGTTGGGCTGTTCGCCTGTTTGTTTCTGGCCTTTTGGGTGGCCCCTCAGATTTGGTTGGTCGGCTTGGGATTGATTGCCGCTGGGTTAATCTGGCAAGCGGCATTTTTATTCGCCAATCGAAAGTAGTTCGTTCGCCGTGCCTGCCCAGTTCAGGTAGTGGACGAGGCCACGAGTCCTGAAGCGGAGAAACACCGAA
>CAZROJ010000069.1:0-17009 GCA_964601665.1 uncultured Pirellulaceae bacterium | reverse complement strand
GAAGCGGAGAAACACCGAAATCGAAATCAGTGAGCAAAAAGAATCGTGGGCACAAATCAACCTTGCGTATTCTCAACAAAGCCCGCAACGGACCACAAACTACTTAAATTTGACAGCTATAAAAGGCTGCCGTTAGTGTTTCTCCCAAAGCTCAAAATGCCCGCGGCTAGCGGCGTCGGCTCACTCGTTGTGGGACAAGCTCTTAGATTTAAATTAGCGTGAACCGTTTAGCTCTCGTTCTCGTTTAGCTGTTGGTCTCGTTTAACTGTTGTTCCCGATCAGCCTTCGCCTTGGCTTTATCGGCGGCGATCTGGACCTCGGTTCTGCCGTTGACGATCAGATCGTCGTCAACGTTTTCTTCAACCCATGCCATGATTGTGTCGGTTGGCTGGCGTTGGTATTTCAAGTCATCAATGATGAATTTTTCTTGGACGCCAGCGTCGGTTTTGAAGTGGACAACCGCAATGCCTTTTTTGTCCCACTTTGCCTTGTCGATTTTTGTGATTTGAGCCAGCGTTAATTCTTGGCCTTTCGAATTCCGCAAACCATTATCGGTTGACTCGATCCATGTGCCTCTGGCCATCAAGCACCAAATCAAACACGGCAACGCGATAATGGAACACACAACCAAGACGCCGTAATTCCAAGTAACGAATTCTTTGGCGTCCTTGGTCGTGATATTGGCCGCCGGTCGATCGGAATTCCAATTGTTTTGTTCGGCAGCCTCTCGCCACTGCGCCATGCGATCTTTCTCTTCCAGCTCTTTGTTGTTGAGCAGCGGCTCCCAGATTTTGGCTTGCTCGATTCGTCTCGGTCCGTCCAGCAGAGCGTCTTTCGCGCCCCAGAGACCGTAGCCGAGAGTTGCTAGGCCGATGATTAAAAATTTCAACCAGAAAGATTTTTCCGTTTCGGCTCGCGTATTCATTGGTTGGTCACGTTGGGCAGAGTGAGTTTCTGAAAATAAACATTTTGGTTCGAACGGATTTAAGAGTTTACCCCACAACGAGTGAGCCGACGACGCTAGCCGCGGGCATTTTGAGTATCGGGATTAGCCTTAAGTTCGACAACAACCTGAAAAGTCTCGACTGCGATTGATGGGCCGCGGTGGGGCGAATTGCAATCAAGCAAGAGTCTAATTTGGCGTTTATGGTTTGATCAAGACGGCGGGGAATGTCAACCGGCAAACTGAAATCTAAAATTGGCGTGAAGTTTTTTTTCGGACGCTCCGTTGGTATAGTCGAGCGAAAATGTGGCGTTTTTTGCTGATTCGGGTAATCAAGGCCCGCGTCAAGCGTTATGATAAGCATTAGAAAAGTCGCATGCGAAAAAAGTTAGACCTAAGGCAGACAAATGGCAGAAGATATCACTCGCGAACAATGGGAACTGGAAACAGAAAGGCTGTGCCCGAGTGCACTCGCTTTCAATGCTTACCACGAACTTGAGCAATTTATCGTCGAAAACACCAACCTGAAATGCACCTACCAGATGGTTCCTCGCGGAAAATCTGACTACGCAACGTTTTTAGGCCAAGCGGGTCCCTGCAACGTGATTCAGGTCTACAAAGGCCAGTGCCAACTGAATTGGCGTTGGAAGCTTAAAATCAAAGACATCAGCGAGGAAGAACGCGAACGCGTTGACGAAATTTTCGAAGAATTCCGCGTCACGCTCAACGGCAAGGAAGACAAAGGCTGGGAAACGGTGAAGGTTCTCCGCTTGGGCGAAGAGAATGTGCAAGAGGCCGTTAAAGTGCTCGCCGATCAACTCTGCGAGATCCTTGTCAAAGAAGAAGAGACTGCCTAATCGGCAGAATAGCAAACCAATACAAAGCCGCCGACCAATTGATGAATTGATGGCGGCTTTTTTTTGGTTAGTCAGAATTCGGTAACAAAACGAGTCCAATAACCAATAGTATTTGACGGGACTAAAAACCAAGTGGTAAGCTTTGCTCGCCGCCACGTTGCCGGCTTGAACGTATCTTTTACCACCAACATTAAATTTTCGAAGTTTGGATATTCAATGCGTATCGACGCCATTCCAATCGGTGACAACCCGCCGGAAGACATCAATGTCATTATCGAAGTGCCTCTTGGCGGGCAGCCGATTAAGTACGAAATGGACAAAGACGCCGGAACGTTGTTTGTCGATCGATTTCTTTACACACCGATGCGATACCCGGGCAACTACGGGTTCGTACCGCACACGTTATCGCTCGACGGCGACCCGATCGATGTATTGATTTGCAACACGCGAGCGATCAATCCTGGCGCGGTCATGAACTGCCGCCCAATTGGCGTGTTGGTGATGGAGGACGACGGGGGCCATGACGAAAAAATCATTGCCGTGCCTTCTCGACGTTTGACGCAGCGGTACAACCACATCCGTAAGTACTCGGACTTGCCCGACATCACGGTGCAGCAAATCGAGCACTTTTTCACCCACTACAAAGATCTCGAACCCAACAAATGGGTCAAGATCGGTTCCGTTGAAGAGCATGACGTAGCGATCCAGATGATCACAGATGCGATCGAGCGCGCGGCTAAAACAGACCGAAGATCAGGTGATGACCGTCGAAAAGATTAGCCGGGTACGCCGAGTGCCGCGATTCAAATCGCTTTGCGGTAATGGGCGACTGGAGATGATCGGCTTAGGTACAGCCGAGCGACTATTATTAGTTTCGTGCCTTTTCCGACACCACGCGACACACCGGAGGGCGAAACACACCGGAGGGCTGGCGCCCGGCCGCTAAACCGAAATTTCGAATCCTTTTCGTTGCTGGCGACTTACAAACTTATTCGCTTGGTCGTCATTCACGAACGATAGGTTTTTGGGATCGTAAGTGAGCGAGCGATTTAGCCGCATGGCAATGTTGATGGCATGACAAATGTTCAGCATGCAATTGTGGCTGGCGACATCGGAGATCGGTTGCTTGCGAGATTTAATGCAGTCGAAAAAATTGTCCATGTGCGATTTGGGTTTAGGCTGGCCATACAAAGTCTCAAAAGGATCTTTGGACAGCGGGTTGTTTTTCAGGGCGTCGACCGGTGCCCCTACCAGCTTGCCTCGATTGACTAAATAGCGCCCTTTTGAGCCTTCGAACATGATCCCGTTTTCGAAGCCCTTATCTTCTTTTGCGTTGTCGCGAACATCCATCACGATACCGTCGGCAAATGTAACCCGCACATGAAACGTGATCGCCGCGTTGAACCGATCGTCCTGCATCGGATTTCCATCCTTAAATTCGACCGGGTGCTCGACTTGCTTAGGCTCAATTTTCACAAGTCCGATGTCGTCGCGAAGTTTGTCCAGCGCCAACATGGCGATGTCAACATGATGAGCTCCCCAGTCAGTCAATTTGCCGCCTGAGTATTCGTAAAACCATCGGTAGTATCGGTGCGCACGGCTGAAGGGATGCCCGGCTCCCCAGCCCGTCGTGTCGGAGATTTCGGCAACGGATCGATAGTCGACCATCGGTGCCTGCCCCAGCCACTTATCCCAATTTAGATGCTTGGGTGGTTCGACGACCGGCAGCGGGCCAGACTCACGCGACCCGCCAATGCAAACCGTTAGACTCGACACGTCGCCAATTCGCCCTTCGCGAAGCATTGCCGCGGCGGTCGCAAACCGGCCGTTCATTTCGGTACGTTGCTGCGTTCCCACCTGAACGATCTTGCCTGTCTTTTTAATCGCCTGCTCGATCAACTCGCCTTCGGCGATAGTCAGGGTGAGTGGTTTTTCGCAATAGACATCTTTTCCTGCGTTCAGCGACTCGATTACATGCTTGGTATGCCAATGGTCTGGCGATCCAATCAGGACGGCATCGATCGATGGGTCGTCCAAAATGTGTTGGTAGTCTTCATGAGCGGTCGTGTCGATCGGGCGGTTTTGTTTTCGGTGAACATCCATCATCACCTGCAAAGCTCGGCCCGCTTGCAAGGAATCGACGTCGGCGATTTTTCCGCAGGGACCAAACTGAGTTGCCTGATTACCGAGCGCCGTATGAAATCGAATGCCGGTTCCGATAAACCCAACGACCGGCTGTTCGTTGGGAGACCGGTATATTTTGCCGTGAGCCAGCGATTGGCCGGGAAAAAAGTTTTGGTGAAGTCCAGCGGCAGCCACCGCAGCACTTGCTGAAGTAAGAAAGGTTCGTCGGTTCGCTTGGCTCATATTTTCGTCTCGCTGGTGGATAAACGTAGGATTAATTTTCTGACATCTGGCTTGTGCCGATGCCCAAATCAAAGAACTCATTCAATTGTGTTCAAAGCTTCGACTGCCCGCAAGACTTCGTCGTCTGTCGTGCATAAGTGCGGCGCGAATCGCAGGTAGCCGTCGCGGGGCGTAAGGATGATATTTTGCTGGTCCAAAGTTCGGCTGATCTGTTTGGCCGACGAAACCTTGGGGATGATGGCCAGCAAACCCGATCGGTGTTTGGGGATGTGAACCACTGGCTGGTATTTGGCAAAATCCAAATGCTCAAGTGCCAGTTCCTGCAAGCGAAAATTATTGTCGCGAATGGCTTCCATCGTGTGCGGCAAGAAAACCGTTTCTAGTCCGACCGACAACGCATCGAGTGCAGAATAGGTGACGGTCGAATATTCAAACTTTTTACCCGACTTAAACGGTGCCCAAGTGTGATCCAAGTACTCGGTGTCTTGTTTCATGTGGTCGGCGCCCGACATCGTGATTTCGATTTTGTCTCGAAATTCAGGGCTAGTATACATCACCCCCGAACCGACCGGACCCAGCAGCCACTTCCAGCCAGCGGACGCCACAAAATCAATTCCGTACTCGTCCGGATAAAGCGGCAAGCAACCCAGCCCTTGAGCGGCGTCGACGACCAGATCGATATTCTTTGATTTGCAAAAGTCGCCCAGCTTGGCAAGGTCCGCGGCGAACCCAGACGTGAACTGCACAAAACTGATTGCGACCATCCGAGTTCGCTCGGTCACGACGGATTCGAGCTCTTCGAACGACCAACCCCGTGCGAATTTCGCATCGATCGGTCCCGTGTAAGGCCGATCCTCTTGCGAGACATCCGAATCCGTCATTTGAATTAGTTCGACGCCGCGATTTTTTTGAAGCACCCAAGGGTAATGGTTGGCGGGATACTCGTTAACGTAACTGACGATTTGATCGCCTGGCTTAAACGGGTATCCGTTGGCGATCATGCTGATCGCTTCGGACGTGTTGGTCACCATCGAGATATTGTCCGCGTCCGTCTTCAGTAGTTTCGCAAAATTATTGTGGAATCGATTGGCAATGTGTTCGTCGCCAACGTATTCGAACAACATCCCGCGACCGACCTGAGATTGACGATCGAAAAAATATTTACCTCGATCGGCAGCGGGAGCGTTTAACGGCGATACGCTGCAATAGGCCAAAAAGTTGATATTTTGCTGGTGAGGAAAATGAGAAGGGTCAGCGTTGATTTTTGTTGCGGACATCACGATTGCTTGCGAGAGTACTGTTGGCTTATTGAACAACGAGTGAACCGACGGCGGAAACCGTGGGCATTTTAAGTTTTTCGATAAGCGCTAAAATATTATCCCCACGATTCTACTTTTCTTTGCCAAAAATCTCCACTGCCAAGCCGCGAGTTTACAATCGGTTTGAAGCTGGGGATTTGCAAGCAAAACCGGCTGGAACGTCCAGTCGCAGAGTCCAAATCGGCAATCGTGTTTACCCATTGAATCTTTAATCATCGCGGGTAAGTTCCGCTCGCGTTGATCAGAAGCGTTGGCAATCGGCGGCCCAATGGCTGCGAGTAATTTCGAAACGTAGGGGGTACCTCGCTTTCGCACCGTATCGATTTTCGCCAACAGTTGTTAAAATTTGGCAATCCTGTTTATTCATTCCGCCGCAAATTTTTCTTATGCTGACCGATTTAATTTTGGGGACTGCTGGCCATATTGACCATGGCAAGACTTCTTTGATTGGAGCTTTAACGGGCACGAATACGGACCGATTGCCCGAAGAAAAAAAACGCGGCATCACGATCGAGCTTGGTTACGCTCACTTGGATCTTCCGCCCTATCGGATGGGAATCGTTGACGTGCCCGGTCACGAAAAATTCGTCCGACAAATGTTGGCCGGAGCGACGGGGATGGATCTGGTTTTACTGGTCGTTGCCGGCGACGATTCGATCAAGCAGCAGACGACCGAGCACTTGGATATTTTACGGATGCTGGATTTGCCGGCCGGTGTGATTGCGTTGACCAAATGTGATCTTTGCGATCCCGATTGGTTGGATTTGGTCGAAGAAGAAATCCGTCAGCTTGTAGGCGACACGTTTTTGCGAGACGCGCCGATCATTCGCACGAGTTCAAAAACTGGCGACGGCATTGAGGAATTGAAAACGGCACTTTCGTCCGCGGCTGAAATCGTTGCCCAGACGGATCGCGCAAATCGAGTGGCGGGGCCGTTTCGCATGGCGGTTGATCGTAGTTTTTCAATCGCCGGCCACGGCACGGTGGTCACGGGCAGTGTTAACAGTGGCAAGGTTTCCGTGGGCGATCAAATCGTGATCCAACCTGGGAACACCGAAGTCCGTGTTCGCGGCATTCAGAATCACGATTCCGCTTCGGAATCCGTCGCCCGAGGCCAGCGTGCGGCGATCAATTTGGCGGGCGTCCACCACGCAGAAATCGGTCGCGGCCACGAACTGGCTTCGCCGGAACATTTGTCCCCTTCCAAGTTAATGACCGTTGAGATTTCGGTGCTCGGTAGCGTGAAAAAAGCCTTGAAGGACCGCACGCGAGTTCGTTTTCACGTTGGCACGGCGGAACTGTTTGCCAACGTCCGGATGCTGGGGGCCGCCGAAATCGCTCCTGGAGAAAAAGCATTCGCGCAGCTTTATTTGAACGAGCCGGCGGTTGCTGTTTGGAATCAACCCTTCGTGATCCGTTTGGAGTCGCCAGTTGAGACGATCGGTGGTGGACGAGTTTTAACGGCCAATGCAAGTCGTATCAAAAAACCGTCCGATGTCGATCTGGAAATGCTTGGCCGAATCGCAAGCAGCAACGTTTTGGATCGAGCCTCCGCTGGATTGTACTTTTATCCGGGGCTCGACTGGCAACCCATGCGATTGTCCAAGGACGCGGGCGTCGCCGATCCGATTGCGGCCAGCGATTCTTTAAAAGCCAGTGGCGATTTGATCGAGGTCGAGGTCTCGCCGACGCGCAAGGTGACGATTCACAAACGGCGTTTTGAGGAACTGGCTCGACGAATGCTCAACACACTCAAGCGAATGCATGAGCTCAAGCCGTTGCGATTCCAACACCCACGAACAGCCGTCGAACACGAATTCGATTATCTTGGCCAACCTGAACTGCTGGCGCTCGTGATTGATCACTTAAAGAGGCAAAAGCAAGTCGTGGCCAATGTCAATTCGATCGGTTTGGTCGGCTACGGCCCAAAACTTTCAAAGGGCCAGAAAACTTTACTGGATCAATTGATCCAATCGATTAATTCCGCAGGCGTCGAACCACCGACGGTTGCTGACTTGATTAAGTCGGCTAAAAAGAACAAAGAATCCGTCGAGGAATTATTGGACATGGCCGCTGAAAACGGTGACTTGATTCGTATTACCAAAGGCTTCTTCTTGCACGCGGCGGCGTTGGCTGAAATCAAAAATACGCTGACGAACGCCTTGCAAGAAACACCGGCGGGTCTCACGATGAGCGACATTCGAACGCTGCTGGCGACCACTCGAAAGTATGCGATTCCAATTTTGGAATTCTTGGACGAAACCGGCTTTACGATCCGCGATGGCGACATGCGTCAGCTGGCCGGCTGATCCCTTTCCTTTTTTCAGGTATTTACGTGTCACTTACATCCATTCGCGTAGCCGGTGTTCCCGAGCATTTTAATTTGCCTTGGCATTTGGGCGTCGAATCTGGAGCTTTCGTCGAAGCGGGCGTTGATCTGGTTTACCAAGATTTCCCCGGCGGCACCGGCGCGATGACTCGGGCGCTGGCCGAAGGCGATGTCGACATGGCCGTGTTGTTGACCGAAGGAGCGATCGCTGATTTGGCCAAGCGACAGCAGACCCGGCTGGTTAAAACCTACGTCCAGTCGCCCTTGATTTGGGGCATCCACGTTGCCGCCAATTCATCGATTGAATCGATCGACGAAATCAATGGCAAACGTTTTGCAATCAGCCGCTTTGGGTCAGGATCGCATTTGATGGCAATCGTGGATGCGGCCGAACGAGGTTGGCCATCTGAGCTGGCGTTTGAGGTGGTCAAGAATCTTGACGGGGCTCGGGCCGCATTGAAAGGCGGGCAGGCCGATGTTTTCATGTGGGAACAGTTCACGACCCAGCCAATCGTCGACGCTGGCGAGTTTCGGCGTGTCGGTGTGCGGAAAACACTTTGGCCAGCTTTTGTGATCGCCGTTAATGAATCCGTTTTAAAAACGAATTCGCTGGCGGTCAAAAAGGTATTGGATGCCATCAACCAGATTTGCGTCGCTCTGATGCAGGATCCCAAAGCAATCGCGACGATTTCCGATCGATACAAGCTTCGGAGGCAACAGGTCGAGCAATGGTTTTCGCTGACGAAGTGGAGCACCGATTTTGAGTGTCCAGACGAATCCATTGCGAGGGCGTTGGAGTATTTGCGACGCCTTCAAATCATCGACAATGACGAAATTACCATCGACGACATTTGGTATCCCCTAGCGGATTAGAAACAAGCAGTTGCTTTGTTTGTGTTTCGGCGGGGCGTTAATTTGCAATTGGAACCGCGATCGGTTGGCCCGCCGGAACGCCGATCGTCATGCTGTCTCGGCGGCGAGGGTCGCTGTATCCGTAAAATATGCCGTCTTGCAGTTGCACGGATTGCGTTGATCCCATCACGGGACCTTTGATGATTGTGTGTCCATTTTTCTTTAATAGCGAAATTGTGTCGGGACTGAAGCCTCGTTCCAGCCGCAGTGTGTCCGGCAGCCATTGATGATGAAAACGAGGTGCGACGGTGGCTTCGGCGATCGACATTTTATGGTCGATCATGTTGACGATAACTTGAAGCACGGTCGTAATAATTCGGCTGCCGCCGGGACTGCCGGTTGCCAACAGCGAACCGTTGGGACCGAAAACAAACGTGGGCGTCATCGAGCTGAGCATTCGCTTGCGGGGTTCGATCGCGTTGCTGCGATTTCCGATCAAACCGTAAGCATTGGGCACGCCAGCTTTGGCAGAAAAATCATCCATCTCGTTATTCAACAAGATTCCTGTGCCGGGCACCATCAAGCCGCTGCCGTAGCTAAAGTTCAGTGTGTAAGTGTTTGAAACCGCGTTGCCGTCTTTGTCGATGACACTGTAGTGAGTCGTCTCGTTGCTTTCGGGCGGTAAAAACGTGTCCAAGCCGGGCCGCACGTCCGAACTGTTGGTCGCCCGAGCCAAATCGATTTTGCCGGCGAGTATTTTTGCGTAGTCTTTGGAAATCAATTTTGAAATGGGAACCGGCGCAAAATCAGGGTCGCCCAAATATTTGGATCGATCGGCGTAGGCAAATCGCATCGCCTCGGTCATCAAATGAATGCTGGCAGCTGAATTAGCACCAAAATCTGACATGGGAAAATGCTCCAGGACGTTCAGCATTTGAACCAAATGAACCCCGCCGGAGCTTGGCGGAGGCATCGAAACAATTTTGGCTCCGCGGTAGGTTCCCACAATCGGTTGGCGATCGGCGACCGCGTACTCTTTTAAATCCTCGGCAGACACGATGCCGCCGTTTTTTTGCATGTCGGCGACGATCAACGAAGCAATCGCTCCTTCATAAAACGCATCGGGGCCTTGGTCGGCAATCGCTTGCAACGTGTTCGCCAAATCCGATTGAACCAAGCGGCTTCCTACCGGCCAAGCGGATCCGTCGGGGCGGTAGAAGACTTCGCGCGCCGCGGGCGACTTTGACAAACTGCGACGATGAGCGACCAGCGAAGCGTGCAAGCCTTCTTCAACAAGGAAGCCTTCGCGAGCAAGCCGGATCGCAGGTTCGAGGGCTTTTCTTAGTGAAATCGTTCCGTGTTTTTGAAGGGCATCAGCCAGGCCGCGAACGGTCCCGGGAACGCCGGCGGCCAAGTGAGTGGATCTGGAGAGCCTTGGGATGGGATCGCCGTTTTCGTCCAAATACATATCGCGAGTCGCCTTGGCAGGAGCACGTTCGCGGTAGTCCAGCGCGAATTGCTTTCCAGTTTTGGCATCGTGAATCATCATGAAACCGCCGCCGCCAATATTCCCGGCTCGAGGGAGCGTCACGGCCAGCGCGAAGCCTGCCGTTACCGCCGCATCGACCGCGTTCCCGCCATCAGCCAAAACTTTGGCCGCCGCCTGGGTCGCGTTGCGTTCCTGCGTCGCCACCATTCCTCGGTAGCCGACGACCGGGTGGACGATGTGCGAATCGGCAAAAATCGGTCGAGCCGTTTGAGCCAAAAGTGGCGAGGCGGTCATCACCAAAACGGCTGTGAAGGCAACCAGAGAATAAAAAATTGGAAAGCTTTGATTTTGAGTTCGCATGGCGATTTGCAATATGCTTTATTCGGGAGTGTTGGGAGTCAGGAAACCAAGATGGTGCGACGCGTGCGCGGCATGAAATTTTTCAAATTCGCCTTTGTTCATTTTACCAAAACCTGGGTGTGCGTGGACCGGTTGGGACGCGTCCAAGAACTGGGAAACGCATTGCTTGAGCCGTTGGACCTCTTCGGCGTCGTTCAGATGGTCCGGCGGAACGAACATGCCAGCCGTTTTGATTCCCTTGGGCGAGTTTCCTTTGAGGAATTGAGGCAAGACAAGCCAGCGCAAAATCGGCCGAAGTGGATAGCCGACGACGAGCATCCATTTGGGGAAGCCATCCATATTCGCTTGAATCGTCGTTCGCATGTGGCTGCAAATTTGCCCCAGCGTCCAACGACCGGCCATCGAATATCCCGACGCCAAAAGTGATTCCGCTTCTTCGGTCACTTGGTTTAAGTCGGTGAATAATATTTTTCTGCGAGTTGACATGTTGGGGGCCAAAAAAATGAAAAATGTAGGTCAAGCTGGTTCTCGACCCACGGCGGCAAGCCTGCTATCTGGCGACTTATCTGGTGACCTATCTGGCGACGTTACTGAGCCAGCTATTCTGACAGAGTTTTTTTATAAAAGAAAAGCTGTGTGCCAAATTGAACCACCGATCCCACAAGCAACCCAGCCAACGATGCCATTAAATCTAACATCGAAAATGTTCGGCTGGGGACAAACGATTGGCTAAATTCTTCAGCCGCGACGAGACAACCAACAATAAAAATCCAAGTAAAAACTGTGCTGGTCGATCGCCGTCCGTTCTGGTTAAGAAATCCAACGACAGAAAAACCCAGCAGGCCGTAAAGCAAAAAATGGCCAGTTAAGTCTTTGCCAGGCAGCAGGCCGATGTACGCAAAAATCCAACCACCATTGCCGGTGTTTGCGGCGATGGTGGCTGCCACGATTAACGCGACGACCAGTAGCATAAGAATTTTCATTAACGTCCTCGGACCCTTCCGAGCATAAAAAAACCGCAAAGCACAAAAGTGCGATGCGGCAAAAAAATCTTCCGAAATAAAGATAGCGATGGGAGTCGCTGGGAGAAAGACGTAAGTCGAGCGTGCTGAGCACTAGCCCATGTTGACTTAGGTCTACCCTAAAATTGGTCCCTCAGCCGTCAAGTTTTCGGAAGACTATTTCAAAATGTATGGTGTGATGTGCGGCGAACCGCTGATGGTGTCGACAATGAGCTTGTCGTCTCTAAACCAATCGGCAAATGGCTCTCGTCAGTCCACCTTACCGGCGAGAAAGAGTATGGTTTAACAGGTCGGCATTCAATGGCATTTTTTTCGATTATCGAAAATTGATCTGGCCAGCTAAAAAAACGATCGCGATTTAATTCGGTTTATTTTTTTGTTTTTCGCAAAGTAAATTTATTTTTGATGGCTGCCAAACAAAACTCGCGGCGGTTGAACGCCAGCTGCCGAGCCTTGACAACCTGAAAGCCAAGCTCTCGGACTCGTTTCATCATTTCGGGAACTTCCGATACCGCACTCCAATCGGACAGCTTGACCGTCAGCACCATTCCCTTCAAGTTGACGGTGTCGTGCGAAGCGATCTCACACACCGCATCGACAGTGCCTTTGGGATCCACATTCAGGTCGGCCATCAACCAATCGACGTTTCGAAAGTCCTTCCGTTTGACCTCGTAACCGCGCCGCCGAATATGCGTAAACTTTGGGTGCTCCATAATTTCGGTTTCCATTTCGGCGGGATCAACACCGATCACTTCGCAGCCGAACTCCAGCAGCAATTGGCTTGCGCCGCCGGGGGCACTGCCGATTTCCGCGCAAACATCCTTCGAACCAACTTTGATGCCCGACCACATTAAGGCTTCCTTCAGTTTAAAGTAGGCTCGACTGAAGACTTCTTTTTTAACATCAAAAGTCGGCGCTCCGCCCGGCCACCGTCCTGCGGCGGTCGTTGCGTAGTGAAACCCAAGCCACCATTGGTTCGGTTCGACCATCACAACATCGAACACCAATTCGTTGGCGGCCGCATATTGGTTCACGTGATCTGCTCGCTGAGACTTCGCGTCAATCTGCGAACCAATCTCTTTGGCCAGTGCCGATACGCCCGGTTCAAAACCGTTTTTGCCGGGCAGCCAAGCATCACGCTGCCACACGTGAACTCGCTGCGCCGCATTAAAAATTTCCACCTGCACCAGTTCGTCGATCAGTTCGGCCGCGTCTTCGCCGGCCAGTTTTCCAGTCGACCAACCGTAGGTCCGGGCGAGCGTTGACTTGAGCGAAAACCGCAAGGGCATCGGATTGTCGGCGTCGACTTTGAACGTGATAAAACCCGGCCGCGAGAAAGACAGTTTTAGGTTTGCGTGGTTGGACAGGATTTCTTCTTTGGTCGCGGTTTCTGCGCCTTTTTGGCAGATGACAAAAATAAACGGCGGTCGAGCCGGTTCGGGTGGCAAGGTTTTTTTGTCGGACATTTCGGCGATCGCAAGGCGTGGATTTTGAGAGGCAGAGCCTAACACGCGCTTTCTGAAGTAACAAGCGAAAACCGACTTAGAACAAGGCCGCCAAGGTGCTGGGCCGTGTTGGGACACCACAATCGCCAAGAAAAACGTCAGGTTGGACCAGCCGATTAGGCTGCTTTGACTGGGGCGGCTACGACGGTTGCTAACGCGGGCGATGCGTCGAGCGGTCGGCCGGTTTCAAAATCGACGCCGGCGATGTCGGCCAGTTCTTTGGCAATCGTCGTGTTCATCATCCGTTGCATTTTTTTGAAAACGCGAGTCGCGGGCGTGCCGTCCATCACGCGGTGGTCAAACGTGAGCACCAGTCGCGCTTTGCCTCGTCGCGGCATCGGGTCGACGCCCAAGGTGGTCGTGTTGGGGCCTAAGTGCTGACTGCCGTAAGCTCCATGATGCCCGGAAAAGCTCATCCCAAACGTGCCCATGTGTGTGGCTCGTTTGGCCGGCCAAGCATTGTAGAGCGTCCACCAAGCAAATCGTCGGACCAGCGAAGGAGCTTTAGCAAACCGAATCTGATGCCGAAATTGTTTGATCGATTCTACGGGGGCTTTACGGTAATGGTCGTACTGAGTTTGCAATTCTTCCAGCGAAAAATAATCAGGTTGGGTAAACCGAGCGAACAGCAAACGCTCTTCGCCTTGATACTCACGCGCGATCGTCATCATGCAAACTGGTTCGTGATGTTCGTAAAGGTGACGCCATGGAAACGTCGTGTAAGCTCGAAGCAGTTCTGGCGTTTGGCGGCAAACCTGGGCGTACGCTTTCATAAACAAAACGTTCCAAGCAATCTTGGGGCGAGTTTTTTTGCGCAACTGAGCGACTTTTTCAAAGTCGTAGTCGCCGGCGAGTCCCGCGATGGGCATCTGCTTGGCCATGCGAATGACGTCATCGACCATCCGTCTGCCGTTTGAAAGTGCGAGTCGTTTTCCCATTTTTTTGGCCGCTGTGATGAAAGGTAGATGATGTCCCGAAGTGTGACGAGATCCTTCGTCGGCGACAAGTTCGTCTTGGTTCGGTTTTCGGTGGGCTTGCTAGCGAGCGTTACCCGACAATCATGTTTGAGCGGGCAAATTTAGCGAGGCAAAATTTGTGCGGATTCGCTCGGGTCAGCGGTCGACTTTCAATTGATGTTTCCAAAAGCAAAATATGAAGAAAACACCGCTGAAACCGGTCAAACTGTCGCACTTTTAAGCTGCAATCGTTCAAAGAGTCAAATGAACTTTTATCCGACCGTGATCAACACTAAACTAATTCGGTAAGGGAAAGCTTCGTGTCAAGAAAGCTCTCCATCAATTTGATTGCTCGACGTGTCCGAACAGGGCGAGCGACGCAATTTTATCTATAAACTCGAACCGAGTACCATGGCTACTGAAATCGAAACGGCATCCGATCCTGGGCGTTCTCCGGAAAAAGACAACATCGCCAAAGACATTCACGTCGAACAGGCGGCCACCAAAAAGGTGCCGCGTCCTGAAGGCGTCAAGGCCGACAGCGCGATCCTCTGGTCTTACGTGATTCCTGTCGTCGCTTTCCACCTGATGATTCCGCTGGCGGTGTATCCGTTTTTCTCTTGGTGGGGTTTGTTGTTTTTGCCGATCGGTAATTACATCTTTACATCGATGGGAATCGGGGCGGGCTATCATCGACTGCTGACTCACAAAGGTTTCGATTGCCCGAAGTGGCTCGAGTACACGCTGGTGACGTTGGGCGTTTGTAGTTTTCAAGATTCGCCAGCACGGTGGGTGTTGGTCCATCGCGTTCACCACCAACATTCGGACCATCAACCGGATCCGCACACGCCAAACGTAGATGGCTTCTGGGCTCATATGGGTTGGCTGTTTGTCGACAATCAGGACTTGAGCACAGCCAATGCCTACGATCGTTACTGTCGCGACTTGATGCGAGACCGCTACTACATGTGGCTGCAAAGAAATCTCAATTGGGTGCTGGTTTATTTTGTCCACGCCGTTGCATTTGGTTTGGTCGGATTGGGGCTGGCGTTTTGGTTGGCTCCCGAAGCCATCGGTTTTTTCACGATGAAGTTTTTCTTTTGGACGGTCATCATGCGAACCGTTTACACTTGGCATGTAACTTGGGCCATCAATTCGGCCGCTCATATGTGGGGCTACCGGAATTATGAAACCCGTGAAGACAGCACGAACAACTGGCTGTTTGCTCTGCTGACCAACGGCGAAGGCTGGCACAACAACCACCACGCCGACCCTCGCTCAGCTCGCCACGGTCACCGTTGGTGGGAACTGGACCTGACCTACGTTTCACTTTGGGCGTTGGAAAAGATTGGTCTGATTAAGAATTTAGCGCGGCCGAATTACCGCCGGCTTGACAAAAACGCACTCAAGTAAGCTTTTGAAAATCGCTTAAAACTGGCTTTTTCCCTTGCGTTAAACGAGAAACTGCCAGTTTGAACGTTTGGGTGCTTGCAGATCGAATTGGCCTGTGAGGGTGGAATGCGCTATAGTTAATCCGGCGAACGTGATCGCCGATGTTAGTACAGTGCATTTGAGCGGGTGGTTCGTCAAAGTTGAATCGACTGAATCCATGTTCTATTTGACCATCAATTTTTTGAGTCAAATTAGTTTTTCGACCGGTCCATTCAGTTCGGTTGAAGCACTTTTGCAGTCTTCATTAATTTTAGCGAGCCGTTCTTTTTAGAGACCTTGTCATGTCCAATTTCATGAGCAACTTGAAAACTGTTAATTCCGCCGTCCGCACTGTCTTGGTTGTTGGGGCTTGCGGCGTGATCGGATACGGCGGCTACTTCGGCTACGAAAATTATGTCCGGCCCAGCCAAGAGGCCAAGCAGGCGATCGCAGATTTGGCGACGATCAAGGAGGACTTCCAAGCCCAAGCGATCAAGCTGGCTGAATCTGAATCAAATCTAAAAGTGAAAACGGGCCAGCTCAACAAGGCCCAGAAACTCAACGAGCGTCTTGAAACTTCGATGAAGTTGCTGAAGGTCGATCGCCGCATCGCCAATGTCAAAGTTTTGAAAAAAGGCCAGGACGAAGACGGCAATCCGACCATGGATGTCAGCTTCACCGAGGTCGATGAAAACGGTCGAGATGTTGGCAGTTCAAAAATCTACACGATCAAGGGCAACAAATTTTATGTCGACGGGTGGGTCGTCGCCTTTGATGATAAGTACATTGAAAACGCGGATGAGCTTCGCGGGGCTTCTTTGTTTGTGTTTAAGAGCATCTACGGTGACGCCGAAGCCCCCAAGGACGCTCAGCGTTTAGACGTGGCAACCAACGGCCGGCCGGGCATTTACGAGGACGACGCCAAGTCAGATTTTGAGAATAAAATCTGGGACGATTTCTGGCGCGTGTCCAATGATGTTCACTTGCAAAACGAAATGGGCATCCGCGCCGTCCACGGTTTGGCGCCTTATATCGAGGGCAAGGAAGGCAAGACGTACCAAGTGGAGATCCGAGCCAGCGGGTCGGCAAGCCTGCGAGTGGTCAACACGCCTTAGCTGGTGTTCAAAAATAACTTGTCCATTTGTAGAATCGTTTATAAAGGCGTTTTCCATGGATAGAGAAGTTAGATGGCTCGTACAAAGATTCGTCGGTGTCAATGCTCCCATTGTAAACTTTAGTTTCCGAAACAAGAGATTATCACCAGTCGATAAATCGGGTGATGCTTGAGCTCGATGAACGTAGCTGGCGACTTTTTGCTGGCATGCTCGCCCGTCAGATGGGTCGGGGTGGAAGTTCTCGAGTTCATGAGATTACTGGCTTGAGCCGCGTGACAATCCGACGTGGCATCCAAGAATGCGAAGCAGGTCAAAGCATTGAGTTGAATCGTGTGCGTCGGCGTGGCGGTGGCCGGCCCTCTGTCGAAAAAAAGACGCTCGAATCATTGATCGGCGTCATCGACTGCCAATCAGTGTCCCCTGATAATGCTCGACGCAGAACTTCATCCAAGTCCCCACGCACA